>CANQSP010000006.1 GCA_947626555.1 uncultured Clostridia bacterium
TGAAGTAGTAATTAGAGTTCCAACTAAAAAAACAGTAAAATAAACGTAGAAAGACTAAAATATAAATAAAAGCAACATATTATAAAGATATAAAATAAACTGAAAGGAAGTAAATGAATGAACAGTACAGTAAAAGAAATTTTAGAATGGATAATATGCATTGTGTTGGCAGTTGCACTTGCTATTATAATAAGATATTATGTTGGAACTCCAACAGAAGTTCAGCAATCTTCAATGTTTCCAACTTTAGTAGAAGGTCAAAGACTTATATTAAATAAATTACCAAAAACTTTTAGAGAAACGCCTAAAAGAGGTGATATAATAACTTTTGAAAGACCAAGTAATGGTTCTGCTACAACTTTAAAGGCAGTATACAACAATGAACCTGATAATATTTTTACTAAATTTTCATACTATGTTTTAGAGATAGGGAAAGAAAGTTATATAAAAAGGGTAATAGGACTTCCTAATGAGAGAGTAGAATTAAAAGATGGAAAAGTATATATAAATGGAGAAGAATTAGATGAACCATATTTGCAAGATGACGTAGTTACAGAAAATAAATATAATCAGTTATTAGTTGATTTTACTGTTCCAGAGGGGTATATATTTGCAATGGGTGACAACAGAGCAGATAGTGTAGATTGTAGAAAATTCGGATGTATTCCTATTGATAAAATAGAAGGAGTTGTTTGGATTAGATTTTGGCCATTCGATTTATTTGGAGAAGTTAAATAAATTTAAAGTAAATATAAAAGGAGAAATAAGTTGAACTTTGAAAAAATTATCGGAAATGAAAAAGTAAAAGAGATTCTACAAAAAGCATTAAAAAATAATAATATATTACATAGTTATATATTTATGGGCATTAGTGGTATTGGTAAAAAGTTGTTTGCAGAAGAATTTGCAAAAGGAATATTGTGTATGAGTGAGGATAGAGCTTGTGGCAATTGCAAATCATGTATGGAATTTGAAAGCAATAATCATCCAGATTTTATGGAAATACTTCAACAAGAAGATGCTAAGAATATAAAAATAGAACAGATACGTTTTATGCAAGAGAAAATAGTAGAAAAACCTATAATATCAAATAAAAAAGTTTATATAATAGATGATGCAGATACAATGACAACTGAGGCTCAAAATTGTTTGCTAAAAACATTGGAAGAACCACCAGAGTATGCAGTAATTATATTAATAGCATCAAATGAAAGTAAATTATTAAATACAATAAAATCACGATGTACCAAAATATCATTTGAGATGTTGTCAGATGAAAATTTAAAAAGTTACATTCACGAAAATATTACTAAAGATATTACTCCCAATATGATATCAATGTGTGCGGGAAGTATAGAAAAGGCGAAAACGATATTAGAAAAAAAGAGTGTATATGAAAGTTTAGAAGAAATAGTAAACAAAATTGATAGTAAAGATTTAATAGAAGTGCTAAATAATGCAGAAATATTATACAAATCAAAAGATAATATACAAGAATTACTGGACTATATCAACATTATATTGTATAATAAGAAAGAATTAAAATACATAAATTGCATACCTATAGTAGAGGAAGTAAAAAGAAGGTTATTACAAAATAGTAATTATGATATGAGTATAGATGGACTTTTGATAAGGATGTGGGAGGAAGTTAATGAAGAATATAATAGGGGTTAGATTTAAGAAACCAGGAAAAATATATTTTTTTGACCCAGAAGATTTAAAAATTGAAAATGGAAGCTATGTAATTGTTGAAACATCACAAGGTGAAGAATATGGTCAAGTAGTAATTAGCAATAGGCAACTTCCAGACGAAAGAATAGAAAAGCCTTTAAAAAAGGTAATAAGAGTAGCTACATACAAAGACACAAAAAAGTTTGAAACTAATAAAGAAAAAGAAAAAGAAGCTTTCAAAATATGTGAAGAAAAGATAAAAGAGCATAATTTAGACATGACATTAATAGATGTGGAATTTAAATTCGATAATAGCAAAGTATTATTTTACTTTACAGCAGATGGTAGAATAGATTTTAGGGAATTAGTAAAAGATTTAGCAGCAATTTTTAAAACAAGAATAGAGCTAAGGCAAATAGGTGTTAGAGATGAAGTAAAAAGAATAGGTGGCAATGGAGTATGTGGAAGAGAACTATGTTGTTGTTCATTTTTAGGAAATTTTGAAACAGTATCAATAAAAATGGCAAAAGAACAAAATATGTCCTTAAATCCATCAAAAATATCTGGAAATTGTGGTAGACTAATGTGTTGCTTAAAGTATGAACAAGATGTTTATGAAGAAAAAATGAATAGACTTCCAAAAATAGGTGCTATAGTGAAAACGTCAGATGGCGAAGGTGTAGTAGAAGGTGTAGAAACTTTAAGAGAAAGAATTAGAGTTAAGCTAAAAGATGAAAATGGTGAATTTTATTATAAAAAGTATGAAGCACCTGATATAACAATAATAAAGAATGTAGAAGATACGGATTCAAACGTAAATGAAGAAGAAAAAGAGCATCTAAAAGAATTAGAAGAACTAGAAAAATTGGAAGAAATAGATAAAAATTCAGTAGTAGATGATGAAATATAGCTAAACTATTAGGGACGGGGTTAAATAGTTTAGTGAATTTTATTATAACATGTGTGAGCATGCTAATATAACAAAATAATGCAAAACACTAAACTATTTAACCCCGTCCCTAATAGTTTAGTCTGCGAAGGGTGGTGAGATATATGGCATATAAAATTTCAGATAAATGTATTAAATGTGGAGCATGTGCTGCAGAATGTCCAGTTTCATGTATAGCTGAAGGAGATGACAGATACATAATAGATCCAGAGCAATGCATAGGTTGTGGAACATGTAGAGGTGTTTGCCCAGTAGAAGCACCAGAAGAAAATTAGTAAAATAGAAGATATTATAAGTAAAAATCAGTCTAAAATATTAGGCTGATTTTTAATATTAGAATAACCTGAAAGGTATAAGTTAGAAAAATATAATGGAAGAACAATTTTAATTATACAGTAATATATTTCATTGGGGAAAGTAAAAGATGTTAAAAAGAAAAAACTTATAAAAAAGCATTAAAAATTTGACACAAGATATGAAAAAGAAAAGCTTTACATTAAAAACTAAATATGTTAATATATAATTATGAATATATAAAGGTTGTGATAGTAGTGAATAGAAAACAAAGGAAAAACAAGATAGAAAAAGGGAATATAACCCAAATATCATCAGCAGTAAACAAAAGGATGTTTGCTCAGGGAGGGGTGCTATTAGTAGTATTACTAATAGTGCTAACATGTATATCTATATTTAATAATATAGATAATATAGATTTAAAAAATTCATATGGAGTAATAAAAAAAGCAGAAATGGATAAAAGTTATGTTATGGAAGAAGAGACAAAAATAATAAGTAGCATAACCAATAATGGTCCTGGAATAATAACAAAGGAAGATGATAAAATAAATTATAAGATACAATATATAGCACAAATAGAAAATTATACAGGAAATGCAACAATAACAATAACAGATACTTTGCCATATGAATTAGATGAACAAAAAATAAATACACAGGAATGTTTAGACGGAGGAAATTATAGCAAAGAAGGAAAAACGATAATTTGGACAGAAGAAATAAATGGAATAGATACGACGCAAAATAATGAGATTCATAATATAGTAATAGAGAAGAATATAGAAGTAGTATATAAAGGAATAGAAACAGAAAAAGAAAATTTTGTAAATATAGTAAGAGGAAAAATACAGTTAGACAGTGAAGAAAAGATGCAAGAAACAGACTCAGTTCAAAAAGAGACAAAAATAAAATTAATTACAGATGAAGAACATTCGGTTACATTAAATAAAAGAAATAGTAAAACAAAAGAAGCGTTAGAAGGTGCAAGTTTTAGTATAGCTCCTAAAATAGTAAATGTAGCAGAAGAAATAGCAAATGTAAAAGTAAAACCAAGTTTAGAAGTAGAAAAGAGAGTAGTAAATAGTCCAGAAAATGGAGATGCATATGCCTTAGGAGAAATAATAGAATATGAAGTTATAATAACAAATACAGGAAATGTTGGATTAAAAGAAATAGGTATAATAGATGAATTAGGTAAAATAATAAATATGACAAATTCATCTATAGCAACATACATAGCACCAAGAAGTTTTAATTTAGTAAAGAGTTTAATGCCAGGAGAAAGTGTAACAATAAAGTTAGGGTATGAAGTAACAGATGAAGATATAATAGCAAAAAGTATAATGAACAAAGTAGATGTAGTAGCAACAGCATTAACACCAAATGAACCAGAAATAACAGTAAGTGACGAAGTAACATCTTTAGTAGAAAGTGCAAAACCAGAAATAAAAATAACTAAAAGAACGATAAGTGTACCTGAAAATGAAGTAGCTTATGACAAAGGAGAAGTTATAAGATATGAAATAACAGTAAGTAATATAGGAAACATAACCATATCAAATATACAAGTAACAGATGAGCTAACGGGGAATATTAGTTCAAAAGTATTAACAATAGACAGTTTAAAACCAGGAGAAGAAAAGAAGGTTAACTGTGAGCATACAGTAACAGAAGAAGATTTAAATGCAGGAAAAGTGGAAAATATAGCAACGGTAAAAGGTACAACAAATAGTGATGAAAATCCAGAAGTAACAGGAACGTCAAATAGGGTAGAGGATCCGACAATTCAATATGATACATCAAATTTAAAAGTAATAAAAGAAGTACAAAGTACGGCAAAAAATGGAAATGCTTATGATATAGGAGAAACAGTAGAATATTTAATTACGGTAAAAAATGAGGGAAATACAACGATAGAAAACATTAAAGTAACAGATGAATTAACAGAAAATGTAGGAGAAAATTCATGGAATATACCTAGTTTGGGTGGAGGAGAAAGTAGAACATTTACTTGCAGTTATGTTATAAAAGAAAAAGATTTAGGTCAGGAGCTAATAAACATAGCAGTTGCAAAAACAGGAAGACAAGGAGCAATAGGCAGTGCAACAGTTCAAACAATGAAGGCTGGAAGTATTATAGTTAACAAGAAAATTGACTCAGAAAGATTGGAATTTAACACATGGGGAGATTTACCATATACTGTTAAACTCTATGTAGCGTTATTTAATGACAATGAATTAACACAAAGGATTAGTGATATAAAGGAAATTATACCACAGGTTGAAGATTCTAATACAGCACAAGTAATATTTGAAGTTTTGAAATTTGGTACATATTATGTATCTGAGGTTAATGAAAGGGGTGAGCCATTAGGAGATTATGGCAATATTGGGTACTATCAAGAATCAAGTACTTCACGATTTTGGGGTTATTACGCATCAGTTACATATCCTGAGGGACAAGAAGTAATAATTAATGCAATTGAAAGAAATAAACAATGTGAAATTAGTAACTATATTAGTAGGCAAGAGGAATGGAGTGGTGAGGGTTGTCCGGAAATAGATGAAGGACCGGGAATAGAGGAAATACCACCGAATTTTAGACCAATTGCTAAATTGCAGCAAATGAATAAAATACAGCAAACGACGGAAGATACAACATATGGTTTTACAAAAGTTGGAGAAAGCTATAAATCAAATAATGTGGGAAAACCAAATACAAAAGCAATAGGAGTTATGCAAATAGATTTGAGAAATGCATATAAAGGATTAAATGTATTAGTGGTAAATGCGGAAATATCAAGTAAAACAGGAAATTATGGATATATAAAGGTTACAGAAGATGAAATAACGCAAGACTACAATTATAATAATTCTAGTGAAGCATTTGTAGCTATTACAGGTAAGGTAGGGGCAAAAGATTACAAAATAGCATTGCAGGGAGGAAAAAAATATAATTTAATATATGAATATGAAAACAATGAAGGAAAAAGCCTAAATGTAGCTACAACAGTGGAGGAAATAGAGGATACATTTACAATAAATAGTGTAAGGATAATAGAAAATGAGGCAGGAATAGAAGATACAATAATACAAGATACAGATGAACAAGGAAAAATTCAAATAGAAGTACCATATGGAATATATACATTAACAGAAATAAAAGAGCCAAAAGGATATAGAAAATTAGAACAACCAATAACAATAGAAATAGGACCAGAAGGAAATAAAATATTAGAAAATAATAATATAGGTTCAGAAGTAACAATAGAAATCTTAGAATCAGGTGAATTTATAGTTGAGAATGAATCAATAGCAAAAGTAGAGAGTACTGTAATAAAAGATGGTTCAGATAAGATAACATCAAAAGATGAAGAAATACATTACAAGGTAACTTATAAAGCAAATATAGATAATTATACAGGAGGAGTAACTGTAACAATAATAGACACATTGCCATACAAACTAGATGAAGAGAAAATGAAGAGCATGGAGAATGTAAATAGTTCAGAGGGAGATTGGTTAGAAAAAGTCTTAGATGGAGGACATTACGATTCAGAAACTAATACAATAACATGGACGCAAGAAGAACAAATAAATGAACAAACAGAGCTAAAGATAGAAAAAGATATAACAGTAATATTTAAAGATGTAATTTTAAGTGAAAAAACAATTACGAACACAGTAAATGGAAGTTTGCGTTTAGAAGAAACGGAACAGGAAATGAAAACGGATACAGCGACACATATGACTGAAGCAGATTATATAAAAGATCTAAAAGTAACAAAAAAATGGGATCATGGAGCAAATATGTATGAAAGACCAACACAAATAACAATAAAAATAAAGAATAAAGACCATGTAGAAGAAGAGGCAATATTAAGCGAAGAAAATAACTGGTCACATATTTTTAAGAGCTTACCAAAATATGACGAGGATGGTAATGAAATAGAATATAGTATAGAAGAAAAGGCAGCCGAAGGCGAAGAGGGAATACTAGAATATTATGATATGCAAATAGAGCAGAAATAAAAAATAAGGTTATTGAAAAAATATAAAATATTTTCAATAACCTTTTTTAATAAAATAGAGTTCTTATAATGAACTGTTACACCAAAAGTAAATGGTCATACTTTCATTGATTTAAATAATAGTAGTAAGCTAAAATAGAATGATGAATTGTATCAATTCTTATATTAAAATATGGTGTTCTTAAGAAAAATGCATTAACATAGTTTGATGGATTCTTAAAGTACATAGCAATTTCCGGATACATATAACAACTAAGTCCGCAAATCTAGTTTATCTTGTAAAATTTCTTCTAACGCATCTATTGGAAAATCATTAATTATGTCAGAATGTTTGTTAGCAAGTATATTATATAATCTATATGTTTGAACTAACATTTCTAAACCTGGTTGATTAGGAGAAGAATAATTCTTAATAGAATCTATATTTCTAACGAAACTTTCAAATCCAAGTTTATAGTAATCTGCATTATCAACATATTCTGATATTTCACATATAGAATATGCAAGCCAATGGTCTGCATTAGCAGAATAATCGTTAGCTATATAATATTGTATAGATTTTTCTGCAGCATCTAAATATTTTTGATTTTTAGTTATTCCGTACAATTGGATTAAAGCCAATGTGGCTTCACCATCGTATAAAAAAGAATCATATTCTTTTTTTATAGAAAAATCACCATTTAAAATGTGAATGAAATGACCATCACTTTGTTGTACACTTAAAATGCCATTGCCTAATTTCTCAGCAAGCTCAACATATTGAGTGTCCTCAAAAGTATTAGTATATTCGCAAAATGCAAGTAATGCTGTTGCATTTGCACCAACTATTAGTTCATCGGTATCATAATGTTTAACGTAATATGAATCACCATTAATAGCGATATAATTATTCTTTATATAATCCAAAGATGAATTGATTTTTTGTTTTTTTATTCCATTTGTATCATTATTATATGTTGTAATTAATGCCCAAATACTAGTACAATGTCTAATGACATTATAATCTGGTATTTCTCTGTTGGTAGAAGGGTAAATACCATATATAAATTTACCGTCATCTTGAATCATATTGAAAAGATAGTCAGAAGCTGATGAAACGATATTGTTTAAATAGTTTGAATCTAGATTATTTAAAACTCTTCTACCAGTTTTTTCACCTTCATTGTGCAAAATATATACATTATTATCGTTATCACAAAAATATGCTTTGGTCGAAAAAGAACTTATACTAGTTGGTACATATTTAATTTTTTCATTATTTTGTAAGTTAAGATAAAGATTTAAATTATCTAAATTTAATGTAGAATTAGTGTAGTCGATAATTGCATTTGAATTAATTTCTGCTTCTGTTAGCACAAATTCTTTACCAGAATTCTCAAAGATAATACCTTTCCTACCAAAGTCTGCAGATTTTATGGAGCTCCTAAGTTCATTTTGAAAGTCAGGATAAATATTATCAACAATATCTATTTTAACATATTCAGGATTGTAGTTAGTATTCTTTATAAAATCTATAGTTTTATTTTTTGCATCTGAAAAAGATGAAGTAAATGAATTGCCATTACCTACTTTAACAATTGCCTGTTGTTGCATATCAGAAATAGAAATTATTACTATATGATTATCCAAGCCATTAAAAGAATTTCCTTGTAAAAAAGATTTTTCTATAAGATTAATTTTCTCATTAAATTTATTTACATTGGGATTTTGTGTAAAAAATAGAATAGCAATAGCAATACAAATAATAATAAATATAAATAAAATAAAAATAATTGTTTTATTTTTTTTATTCAAAAAAAACTACCCCCTTAGACTTTTTTTTTATTATAACATACTTAATGTAATATGCAATAAAATTTAACTATAAATTAAAAATAAGCAAGTTAATTTTTTATGCAAAAATAAAAACCTTAGGTAGGCATAGAACTTAACTAAGGCTTAAATAGTTTTGGGTTGGTAACTTAATTTTTAATTATCCAGTTTTTTACCTTTACTTGGAATCAAAAACAAAGCACCAACAATTATAGGTAAGTAAAATGTATAAATTCTCCAAAATAATATAGATAAATTGATAGTTCCTTCTTTGAAAATTGAATTAAATAAAAGTAAAAACCCTCCTTCTGCACCAATTCCCGCACCTGGAGTAGGCATAATAGTCATAAATAAAAGTAAAAATGCTTGAAGAGGAATAATTTGCCAGAATTCAATTCCAGAATTTCCAAATGCTCTATAAACCATATATGTTATGGAATAATAAGCTAAACTTTGAATGCAAGAAATAACAAAAATTTGAAAAACTATCCATTTTTGTGAGTTCATCATTTTAAATTGCTTATTAAAATTCGAAATACTGCCATCTAATTTCTCAATAGTTCTTTCAGGATTTTTTATAATTTTTATTTTACCTAACAATTTTATAATAGGGGTGGTAAACCAAGTTATAAATTTTTTATTAATTCCAGCCAATATAACTACAACAATTAGAATAATATTAGCTAAAAGACCTAAAACAGCAACCCATAAAAAATCCTTAAAAAGCTCTTGGAAAAAGCCAAGTTGAAAAATAACCACAACCAAAGTAAAAACAACTAAAGCAATTTGCGTTATAATGAATTTCATTGCAAGTATAGACATTGATTCACTTGCTCTTTTACCAGTTTTAGTAAGTTCATAAGCTTGCATAGGCTGTCCACCTGATGAAAATGGTGTAATATTATTAAAGAGCTGACCTATCATCGTGACTTTTATTGAATTTTTTAATGTTTGATCTGGATGGAGCTTTTTTAGTGGAATATGAAGGGTTAGAGAGTCGCAAAACCATAAAACAAGTAAACAACCAAGTCCAGCTAAAACCCAACTGTAATTAACATTTTGTAATACATAAATTATATTTTCAATACCATCTACACAAAACATATATGTTGTTAGACCAATAAATATAACAACTATTAATACAAAGTTAAAAATAGTAACTTTTTTATCAGTTTTCTTTATTTCTCCAGTGTTATTTAAATTTGCATTTTCTGATGCATTTATATTTATTTTTTTAAGTGTATCAGAGTTTTCAATAGAATTTTGTTCCTTTTTCATAAAAACCTCCAGCTAAACTATTAGGGACGGGGTTAAATAGTTTAACACATTAATAATTTTATAAAATAACAATTAAACTAATGGGGACGGGGTTAAATAGTTTAGTGAATTTTATTATAACATGTGCAAACATGTTAGTATAACAAAATAATTCAAAACACTAAACTATTTAACCCCGTCCCCATTAGTTTAATTAGAAATAGTCTTGTGTTAAACTATTTAACCCCGTCCCTAATAGTTTATTTATTAGTAATTTCTTCTAAATCTAAAAGTTCTTGCCATCTCTTATCAACTTCTTTTTGGAATTCTTCTATCATCCATTCATTTCCTGGTTTGAACATATGCTTAAAACGTCTTTGTGGTTTTAAGAATTCTTCTACAGGAAGTTTTTTTGCTGGTTTATATGTTATTTTATATTTTCCGTTTTCAACTTCATATAAAGGCCAATAGCATGTATCTATAGCTAATTTGTTAATTTCCATTAGCATGTCTGTAGGGTAACCCCAACCTCTAGGGCAAGGTGCTAAAACATTTAAGAATGTTGGACCTTCTGTGTATATAGCTTTTTCTGCTTTTTCGTATAAATCTTTAAAATTATTAACACCAATAGATTGTGCAACATATGGTAAGTGATGAGATGCCATAATTTCTGTTAAGTCTTTCCTTGCTTGCATTTTTCCAGGTATAACTTTTCCAGCTGGAGAAGTTGTTGTGTCTGCAAAATGAGGTGTGGCAGAAGAACGTTGAATACCTGTATTCATGTATGCACCGTTATCATAGCATACATAAGTCATATCATGACCTCTTTCCATTGCTCCAGATAAACTTTGGATTCCTATATCATAAGTTCCACCATCTCCACCAAAGGCGATGAATTTTGTATGCTCATCTTCTGGTAATTTTCCTTGTCTTTTCATAGCTTTGTAAGCTGCTTCTGCACCAGAACAGGTAGCACTAGCACATTCAAAAGCAGTATGAATATATGAATCTGTCCAAGCAGAGTATGGATAAATAAATGTAGAAACTTCCATACAGCCTGTTGCATTAGCAACTACGGCATGGTCTTCTTCTTTTAATGCTCTCATAATCATTCTAGCTACTGGTGGAGCACCACAACCAGCACACATTCTGTGTCCTGCAGTAAATCTAGCAGGTTTTTTTGCAACGATTTCTTTTAAATTATATGCCATTTTATATTATCTCCTTTCAAGTTCATATTATTTAAAATTTGCGTTTCCCATAATATTTAAATCTTTGTTTTTTAAATTTGTTTTTCGTAATATCTAGGTCATTTTTTAATTTATTTTCTAAGTCCAAAGTATCTATATGGATTATCTATTTTTCCTGTTTTTACAATTTCTTGTAAATCGCTATAAACTCCATGAATATCTTTTGCAGTTGTATCTCTACCACCAATACCATATACATAGTTAACAGTAGGAACATTAACATTATTTACATACATTCCAGATGTAACATCTTCAAATAATGCTCCACCAGCTGCATTTAAAGAATCAGATTTATCTAAAACAGCAACAGCTTTTACATGAGACAATGCCTTTGCTATTTCTTCAGCAGGGAATGGTCTAAATACTCTTACTTTTAAAAGACCTGCTTTAACTCCTTGTTCTCTTAGTTCATCTACTACAACTTTTGTAGTTCCTGCAGTTGAGTTCATACAAACTATTGCAATTTCAGCATCATCTAATCTGTATTCTTCAAAGAAAGAATATTTTCTTCCTGTTAATTTTTCAAAATCAGCAGAAACATCAGCTATAACTTTTTTAGCAGCTCTCATAGCTTCTGCTTGTTGATATTTATGTTCAAACAAATATGATTGTAAATCTAATGGACCTATGGCCATAGGTTCTTTTCTATTTAATAAATAATGTTCAGGTTTATATGTGCCAACAAATTCTTTTACTTTCTCATCTTCAATTAATTCTATATTTTCAATAGAATGAGATGTAATAAATCCATCTTGACATACTGTAAGAGGTAATCTTACATCTTTATGTTCTGCAATTCTATGAGCCATTATTAAGTTATCATATGCTTCTTGATTGTTTTCAGAAAATAGCATAATCCAACCACTATCACGAATACCCATTGCATCAGAATGGTCATTGTGTATATTTAAAGGTCCAGAAACTGCACGATTGACTAAAGACATAACAATTGGTAATCTTAATGAAGAAGCAATATATATCATTTCCCACATTAAAGATAAACCATTTGCTGAAGTTGCGGTCATAGCTCTTCCACCAGCTGCTTCAGCACCAATACAAGCACTCATAGCACTATGCTCACTTTCAACAGCAACAAATTCTGTGTCAACATCTCCGTTACTTACAAAAGTAGAGAAATATTGAGGTATTTCTGTTGAAGGTGTGATAGGGAATGCAGCTACAACATCAGGATTAATTTGTTTCATCGCAATTGCTGAAGCTTCATTACCACTTAAACGTTCTCTAATTCCCATTTATTTTACCCCCTCTTCTTCCATTGCTATTGCACCGAAAGGGCATACTTTTGCACATACGCCACAGCCTTTACAATAGTCATAATCAAAATCTGTTCTTTTTAAATCTTCTTTAACTGGAATAGCGTTATCTGGGCAAACAGGGAAGCAAAGTCCACATTGTTTGCACTTATCAGATAAAAATACAGGTTTTACACTTCTCCAATCTCCTGTTTTAAAGTTTACTGCATTGCCAGCATCATATATATCGCCACCAGGTGTCATTTGGCTTGCAGGTGTATCTTTATTTATTTTAACTTCTGACATATTAATTATCATCCTTTCACTTTAAGCAAAATAAATTGCTTATTATTTTTATTGAACTTTAAAATTATATAGATATTTAATTTTTAAAAATTAATACTAAATATCAAATTCACGTTCAAGTAAAAATTACACTAAATTTTCTTAACTTCTTTTAAAGCTGTTTCAATAGCTTTCATATTTCCTTCAATAACTTCAGGCTTTTTAGCAAATTTGTGTTTAAAAGAACCTTTCATGTCTTCTAAGAATTCTTCATCAGACATTATATTGGATACTTTTACTATAGCTGCAAGCATTGGGGTATTAGGAAAATACTTTCCTAAAGCATCTACAGAAATTTTTCTTGCATCTATTGTATAAACTGCACCCTTGTAGCCTTTTAGTACACTTTTTAAATAATCTGCATCTCTTGTTGTGTTAATAATAATTGCACCACTTTCTTTTAAACCAGCAGTAACGTCAACAGATTCAAGTAATGTATCATCTACAACAACTACATAATCAGGCTCATAAATATTGCTATGTAGCCTTATAGGTGATGTACTGATACGGTTGTATGCTGTAATTGGTGCACCCATTCTTTCTGGACCATATTCAGGAAAACCTTGAATGTATTTTCCAGTATTGAATGCGGCATCTGCAAGTAAAAGTGAAGCTGTTTTTGCACCTTGACCACCTCTACCATGCCATCTAATTTCAATCATATTCTCCATTAAAAATCATTCCTTGTAAATAGATTTAGGTTTTTTTAGGATATACCTATAAACCCTATAGAATTTTATACATTTTATTATAAAAAAATTCATGACTAAAGTATATGTCTAAAACGAAAGAATGTCAAGGGTAAACTATTGGGGACGGGGTTAAATAGTTTAACCCAAAGTCAGTTTATATTACTTGCAAAACATTAATATTATATATTTTGAAGTGGTTCGTGGGGACCATTTTAGAAAATGTTACGAACGTATGTAAGTTACATTTTCTTAAATGGGGCAACGTAAAAATATATAATATTAATGTTTTGCAATAGAGCAAATACTTGGTTAAACTATTTAACCCCGTCCCCAATAGTTTTATAAATAAATACAGAAAAATATTGAAATAGTTAAAGATTTAATATAAAATTAAAGCAATAAAAATTATAAAAAGAAGGTAAAAATAAATGGAAAAATTAAAAGAAGATAGTGGATCAATTTCAGTGATAGTAATAGCTACAGTATTAGTATTAACAATAATATTAATGTCAATTTTTGCAGTAACTTTAAATCAGGAAAAAGGTCAGGTGCAGAGTAATTTAAAAATAAAAGAGTTATATGGGGAAGATGTTAATAGAATAGATGAAATATATAATGAAATTATTTTTAATATGGAGCAACAAAATAAATTGATGGAAGAAATGCAAAATACTACTGAAAATGAGGATTCAGAGGATTTAGACAATGAGAAAGTAGAAAATACAGACGAAAGTGATGAAGAGAATAATGAAAATGATGAAACTGAAAATAGTGATGAAAATAGCGAAAATAATGAAAACGAAAATAAATTAAATAATAATATCACAAATGAAGTAAGTAATAATAATACAAATGAAATAGGTAATAATATTGCAAATGAAATAAGTAACAATGTCACAAATGAAATAAGTAACAGTACTAAAAATGAAGTAAACGACGGAGATAATTTAAATAAGCAAGCAAATGTTATGAATAATTAGCAAATTAAAAAGTAAAAAATGAAAAAAGAAAATACTAATAAAATTATACATATCAATTTAAATTTAGTGAAATTTATATAAAAAGAGAAAAAGAATATGAACCCTTTTTCTCTTTTTTGACTATTTAAAATATAAAAAATTTTTTTACTTTTGAGTTATATGAATTGCAAAAATATTTATTTTACATCTAAAACTTCAGATTCATTAATAAGAATTTCTGCATCATCTTTTAGTAATGTATAAGTGCCATTTTTATTATTTAATATAGAAGAAAAACCTTCGCTTTCATCAAAACTATTAAAATACTCTGTTATAGTAAGATTTTTATCATCCATTTTTAGTAACTTATATTTTAAAAGCAAAGTGTTAATTTCATCAAATAAAATTTCTTTTTTACTAGCACTAACATATCCTTTTGAAAAATCAATTATATTGTTTTCACCAAGAATAAAAGTAAAAGATACACTTAATAGAATAATTAATATAATTATAGTAACGACTAAAACAATTAAAGTTATACCTTTGTTATTTCTAAACATAGTAACCCTCCATTTCTTTTATATATTTTAAAAATATATTTAACATTAAAACGATTATATGGTTAAGTGTAATATATACTTAAAATTAAATAATAAACATATTCAACTAGATGTATTAAAAGACATTCCTAATTGTAAATCGATTATATATTAAGGTTTGACAGTTATCAAGACTTTTTTGAAAATTATAAAGTAAAAAATTAAAATTGTATCCTAAATATACAGTATATATTTTTAAAATAAATATTTAATAATGAATATATTTGAATGAAATATATTCATTTTTCATAAATTTGTTGAATAAATAATTGAGTTTAGACTATGTGGTCAGAATTATTGATAAAGCTCAAAATAAATAATAAAATTACAATGTTTTAATTGACTTTGCAGAATATAAGTTATAAAATATTAAAATAAAAATATACATTATAAAAAAACACATTCCTAATAAAGGAGAGAACAAAAAATGATAATATTATTAGATGCAATGGGGCGGAGACAATGCACCAGATGCAAACATAAAAGGAGCAGTAAAAGCAATAAATGACATAGAAGCAGAAGTACTTTTAATAGGAGATAAAAACATTATAAATTCTAAAATAAAAGAATTTTATGGTAAAGATGATATAAGCGAAATATCTCCAAGGTTAAAAATACACCATACATCAGAAACAATAGAAATGTGTGATATACCAACACAGGCAATTAAACAAAAAAAGGATTCTTCAATGGTAGTAGGCTTTAATCTGTTAAAAGAAGGAAAAGGAGACGTTTTTATTTCAGCAGGAAATTCAGGGGCACTTTTAACAGGAGCAACACTTTTAGTAGGAAGAATAAAAGGTATAGATAGACCAGCACTAGCTGGAATTTTGCCAGCATATAAAGGAAAATTAATGCTAATAGATTGTGGTTCAAATACAAATTGTAAGCCAATAAATCTATTACAATTTGCACAGATGGCAAGTATATATCAGAAAAGTACATTTGGAAAAGAAAATCCAACAGTAGGTTTATTAAATATAGGAACAGAAGAAACAAAAGGAAATGATTTAATAAGAGAGTCATATGCATTATTAAAAGAAAAATCTAAAGATTTAGATATTAATTTCGTAGGAAGTGTAGAAGGTAGAGATGCATTTTCTGGAAAATTAGATATATTAGTAGCAGATGGTTTTACTGGAAATGTATTTTTAAAAACAGTAGAAGGTGTTGGAAAACTTGTAAAAAGAACTTTAACAGAAAGCATAAAAAAGAATGTTTTTACAATGTTAGGAGCATTACCTGCAATGCCATCAATAAATGCATTGTCAAAAGCAATGGATTATAAAGAATATGGAGGAGCTCTATTTTTAGGAGTAAAAAAACCAGTTATAAAAGCTCATGGAAGTAGTGATGAAAAGCTATTTGAATTTACTGTAAAGCAAGCTGAACAGTTTGTTAAAAATAAAGCTGTTGAAAAATTAATAGAAGCTTTTGAGCAAGATAAGGCAAGTGTAGAAGTTAAACAGAATTAAAATAATGTCACAAAAATAAAATTTATAAAATAATAATAAATGCTTGACATTTATAGCAACATGTATTATTGTTAAGAAAAATACTGATAAATATATGAGAGGAGGTGCAAGCATAATAATGACAAACGAAGAAATATTTGAAAAGGTAAAAGAAATAATTGTAGAACAATTAGGAGTAACAGATACAACAGTTACTATGGAAGCATCTTTTATAGACGATTTAGGGGCAGATTCTTTAGATATAGTTGAATTAATAATGGCATTAGAAGAAGAATTTGATACAGAAATTCCTGATTCAGATGCAGAAAAAATTGTTACAGTAGGAGATGTAGTAGATTATATAAAAGAACATTTAGCATAAGATAAAATAATTTGAAAATTGTCAAAGGTAAAACCTATTTTGGCAATTTTTTTTATTTAATAAAAAGAATGTACTTTTTATTTTTTTTATGATAATATATTAATCATGAAAGGAGGCAAGATTTAATGGGACTAGAAAAATTAGAACAAAGCATAAACTATAGCTTTAAAAATAAAGAACTATTAAAAAAAGCATTAACACATAGTTCATATGCATTTGAAAATCATACAGAAAGTAATGAAAAACTAGAATTCTTAGGAGATAGCATATTAGAGTTTATATCTAGTAAATATTTATATGAAAATTTCCCAAAATTAAAAGAAGGAGAAATGACTAAAGTTAGAGCAGATATAGTATGTGAAAGAAGTTTGTATCAAGTTGCAAAATTGCATAATTTTAGTGATTTCTTATATGTAGGAAAAAGTGAAATTCAAAATCATGGAAACACAAGGCCAGCTATAATGGCAGATAGTGTTGAAGCATTAATTGCGGCAATTTATTTTGATTCTGGAATAGATGAAGCGGAAAAATTTATTGTAAATAATTTAAAAATAGCAGCAGAAGTTGCTAGTAAAAATGTAGGACAAAAAGATTATAAAACAGTATTACAAGAAAAATTACAAATACATGGTGATGTAAAAATTGAGTATAAAATAATAAAAGAACAAGGACCAGATCATGATAAAAAATTTACAGCAGTAGTAAGTTGCAATGGTAAGTTATTGCAACAAGGAGAGGGTAAAACAAAAAAAGCAGCAGAAATGGAAGCTGCAAAAAAAGCAATAGAGCAAATGTAAAGTAAAAAAATAGCCTAAAAAGTAGGTAAACTATAAAAACAAATGATGCCAATAAAATATTAATAATACTAAAAAATATTATAAGGATGGTGGAAGACTATGAAGAAAGAATATATAATACCAATATTTGTACCACACTTAGGATGCCCACACACATGTGTATTTTGCAATCAGGCCAAAATAAGTGGAGAACAAAGACAGGTAAGGGCTAAAGATGTAAAAGAAACAATAGAATATTATTTAAAAAACTTTAAAACAGAGCATAATGAAATAGAAGTGGCATTTTTTGGAGGAAGTTTTACTGCTATTGACATTGATTTACAAAAAGAGTTATTAGAAGCTGCATATGAATATATAGAGCAAGGGAAAGTAGATAGTATAAGAATATCTACAAGACCAGATTATATAGACAAAAATATTTTAAAAATGTTGAAAAAGTATAAAGTAAAAACAATTGAACTAGGAGTTCAATCAACAAATGATTATATATTAAAAATATCACAAAGAGGACATACTTTTCAGGATGTAAAAAAAGCATCAAGACTTATTAGATTATATGGTTTTAGATTAGGGCATCAAATGATGGTAGGTCTTCCAGAAAGTACTAAATTAGATGAATTAAAAACAGCAAAAGATTTAATAAAATTAAAACCTAAAATAGTAAGAATTTATCCTGTACTTGTGATAAAGGGAACAGAGTTAGAAGAACAATACAACAATGGAACATATGAGCCTCTTTCAGTAACACAAGCAGTAGAAAGATGTAAAGAAATAGCAGATTTATTTAATAGAAAGAAAATAAAAATAATAAGAATAGGCTTACAAAATACTGAAGAAATAACGGATCCAAATGATAAGAATAGTGAAGTTGTAGCAGGACCATTCCATCCAGCATTTAGGCAACTTGTAGAAGCAGGCTTATGGTATGATACAATAGTAGAAAGAATAAAACAATTTAATGTAAAAGTTAAAGAAGTTGAAATAAAGGCTAACCCAGAAGACATAAACAATATAATTGGTCATAAGAAAGAAAATATAGAAAAATTAAGAGATATATATGAAGTAGATGTAATAGTAAAAGCGGATGAAGCAATAAAACAAGGAAAATTTGAAATAGAAATAAAGAAAACATATGATGATATATTAAAAGAAAAAATTGGAGCAAAATAGTAGAAAGCTATATAAGCAAAGTTAGTAGCATAAAGATATAATAAAAAATTTATATTGTGATAATAAAAAATTCATGCAGAAAACATTATAAAATAAAAAAGTATAAAAAGAAATAAAAAAGTAAATAATCCATATAAATATAAATTTCGTAAAATATGCGAAATGGAGGTTTATATGGATTTTATTAAGACTAAAAAAATATTAAAGATAAGAAAATATACATATGAATTATTTTTTATAATATTAGGTTCTGCAATAATGGCAACAGGAACATCATTTTTTTTACTTCCAAATCAATTATCATCTGGAGGATTTTCTGGAATAGCAACTATTTTTTACTATTTATTTGGAACTCCAATGGGTGCTATAATTTTAGCCTTAAACACTCCGCTTATTATATTTGCCTATTTTAGAATAGGAAAGGAACTTGTGATAAAAACTATATTAGGAACCTTTTTCCTGTCAGCATTTATTGATTTATTTAATAAACTAAATCCTCTTACGGAAGATAGGTTTTTAGGGTGTATTTATGGTGGAATAGTAACAGGAATTGGTTCAGGATTAATATTAAAAGTTACAGCCTCTACAGGAGGAACAGACTTACTTTCATATATAATAAGAAGCTTTAGACCTTACTATAAAGCAAGTACATTAATAGTTATTGTAGATACAATAATAGTCGGATTAAACGTAATTTTCTTCAGAGATATAGAAGTAGGTCTATATTCAGCCATTACAATATTTGTAATGGGTAAAATGATAGATATAATATTTGAAGGTGTAGACTTTACAAAAGTAATGTATATAATATCAGATAAGTATAATCAAATAGCAAAAAACATAGGAAAAAAAGTAAATAGAGGAAGTACTGGTATATATGCAAAAGGTATGTTTAAAAATGATGAGAAAATGATGCTCTTTTGCGTAGGCTCTAGAAATGAAGTGGCTAGAATAAAGCAGATAGCATTAAGTATAGACAATAGAGCATTTATAGTAGTTTCCAATGCAAGAGAAACTTTTGGAAAAGGATTCAAAAAATAAGGACGGTTCTAAAATTCCGGAAAATAGGGACGGACGTTGATACTAGAAATATGAGTATCAATATTCGTCCTTTTATGTAGTGTAGAAAAATGACTAAATTTGACGAAAACTTTTTGTTGACATAATTGCAAGAACATGGTATAAAATATTATAAATTTTAAATTAAAATCAAACTTTAAATCAGCTTTTAATATTTAAATCAAATTTAAATTATAAAAATTCAAAAATACTCAAAAAATAAAAATTTAAAAATCTTAAGAGAAAAAGTTGAGAAATAACAATCAATATAGGAATTTATCAAACATAATAGTTAAAAATCTAAAAAAATCCAAGAAATGAAGAAAATAAGAGAAAAAGTGAGGTGATAGATTTTTACATATATATAAACTTATAAATCAAAATTGACATAAAAGGTCAAACAAATTAAAATGAAAGGAGAAAGATTTAATAATATGGTGCAAAATATACATGACAAAACTTATAGACTTTTATTAAGTAATAAAAAAGAGCTATTAGAAATACTTGTTAAAGCAGTGCCGATATGTGAAAAACTATCGAATGTAGAAATAGAAAAATGTAATACAAGGTTTGTAACAGAAGATTATAAATATAGAGAGGCAGATGTTGTATATAGAATAAAGGATACAAATGTATATTTACTAATAGAACATCAATCAACGATAGACCATAAAATGTTATGTAGAACAAAGGAATATTGTGAAAGAATAATAAAAGATACATCATGCAACGAAAACAACAGAAAGCTAGAGAACTTATCAATAGTAGTACCAATAGTGTTATATACAGGAGGGAAAAAATGGGATGCATTAAAAAAGTATGAAGGAGCAAAAGTAGTGGGATTAAGGCATAGTTACTATGTAATAGATATAAATGAGATGAATACAGAAGGGTTGTTGAACTCAGAAAATTTGATAGAGAATATATTAGGAACAGAAAAACTGAAGGATGAAGAAATATACCAAAATATATTAAAAATAGCACAAAAAGCAAAGAAAAAAGGGTATGCAGAATTAATGGAAAAATTAATAAAAAATGAGTTTGCAGAAATATTAACACAAGAACAAGTAGAAATAATAATAGAAGAAATAAATAGAAAGGAGAGTGAAGAAACAATGACATTAGGAGAAAGAGCTATAAAAGGTCTTAAAGAAAAGGCAATAAGAGAGGGCAAAGCAGAAGGCAGAATTGAAGGTAGAATTGAAGGTAGAATTGAAGGTAAAAAAGAAGGCAAAAAGGAGGGAATATTAGAAGTAGCAAAAGAAATGTTAAAAGAAAAAATATCAATAGCAAAAATAGAAAAAGTAACAAAGTTAAAAGAAGAAGAATTAAGAAAAATTCAAGAACAAATGACGAATAGCTAAAGAAAAAAAATAAGGTAATAAAGAGTGCAAGTATATATAGAATGTACCCAATGGAATAGACACTAAAAAAGAGTAATTTTCAATTGGGTATTTTTAATATGAGAACCTAAAATTATATGTATTGAAAATGACTATAAAGTATGTTAATATAATGATGTAGAATATTAATAAAAAATAATACCTAAATTGAAAGGAATTAATTATAATGCAAGAGCAAACTTATGAAATAGAAAAAGGAAATTCATTTGAATTAATTGATATATTTGATTGTGGTCAATGCTTTAGATGGAATAAAGAAATGGATGGAAGTTATACTGGAGTTTTTGGAAGCAATGTAATAAATGTTTCTGTGAAAGGAAATAGAGTAGTTTTCAAAGGAATATGCGAAGATGATATAAAAAAAGTATGCATAGACTACTTTGATTTAAATAGGGATTATGAAAAGATAAAAGAAGAATTATCTCAAATAGATGACAATATGAAAACAAGTATTGAATACGGAAAGGGAATAAGAATATTAAATCAAGATTTATGGGAAACGATAATATCTTTTATAATATCAGCAAATAATAATATACCAAGAATAAAGGGGATAATTGAAAGAATATCTGAAAAATATGGGAAAAAGATAGTATATAATGGAAAAAGTTATTATACATTTCCTACAGTAGAAGAACTTTCAAAAGCAGGTGTTCAAGATTTAAGAAAACTAGGTTTAGGATTTAGAGATGTAAGAGTATACGAAACAACAAGAATGATATTAAATAAACAAGTAGATTTAGAAGAATTACACCAAGAAAAAAATTTTAATACTGTAAGAGATACACTACTTATCCTACCAGGAGTAGGTCCTAAAGTTGCAGATTGTATACTTTTATTTTCAACTTTAAAAAGGTTTGAAGCTTTCCCAATTGATGTTTGGGTTAGAAGAGTAATGAATGAATTATATATAAAAAATGTCGATGAAACAAAAGTAAATAAACGAGATATAGAAAAAATTGCATATGAAAAATTTGGTAAATTAGCAGGGCTTGCCCAACAATATTTGTTTTACTGGAAAAGAGGGGCTTAAACTATTAGGGACGGGGTTAAATAGTTTAGCACAAAATGTTGTATAAAAAGCATTAATAATATTGTGTATTTTTTAAAGATTTGTATAATACAAATTTATTTTTGCTAAACTATTTAACCCCGTCCCTAATAGTTTAAGCAATATGAGTAGGAGATTTTGTATGAGTTTTAGATTAATTTGTGGTAGAGCTGGAAGTGGAAAAAGTGACTTCTGTTTTAATGAAATTGCACAAAGATTAAAAAAAGTAAATGAAAATAATAAAATATACATTATAACTCCAGAGCAATTTTCTTATACTGCTGAGAAAAAGTTGTTAGATAAGATAGAGTCTGGAGCTGTTATTAATGCAGAAGTTTTGACTTTTGATCGTATGGCTTATAGAGTAGCAAATGAAGTGTATGGAAGCATAAAAACTAATATAAGTAACTCTCGGAAAAGCTATGCTTATATATAACATACTTTTAAATAGTAAAAAAAGTTTAAGGTTTTTAGGAAAATCTGATAAAAATGTAGATATGATTCTAACTCAAATAACAGAGTTAAAAAAGCATAATGTCTCAATGCAAAAGTTAGAAGAAATAGTTAATTCTATAGATGATAAATATTTGAAAACAAAACTAGAAGATATACTTACAATTTATAAGGAGTTTCAAGGTAATATAGAAAATAAATACATAGATGAAAATGATAAATTACAGATTCTTGCAAAGCAACTGGAAATTACAGATATGTTTAAAGATACATTAATATATATAGATGAATTTGCAGGTTTCACCCCTCAAGAATATGACATCATAAAGGAATTAGCAAAAAAAGCTAAGCAAATTACAGTAACAGTATGCGCAGATGATTTAGATTTAAATACAAATCCAGATATAGATATATTTTATTCGAATAAAAGAACAGCAGACAAACTTTTATACATAGCTAAAAGCGAGGGAGTAGAACTTGAAAAAACTATATTTTTAAAACAACAGTATAGATTTAAAACACCTGAACTTGAATATTTAGAAAAAAATATTTATGAAATATCTTGCAAACCATATAATGATGAAGTACAAAATGTTTCTTTATTTTTAGCAGCAAATAATTATTCAGAAATAGAAAATGTTGCAAAACAAATCGTTAAACTTGTAAGGGATAAAAACTATAGATTTAGAGATATTGCAGTAATTACAAAGGATTTAGAAACTTATTCGAATTTGTGTAAGGCTATTTTCTCTAAATATGACATCCCTGTATTTATTGACGAAAAAAAAGAATTAAGCAAAAATATATTGGTAAAATATATTATTTCTATAATTGATATATTTTCTAAAAATTGGTCTTATGAAACAATGTTTAATTATATTAAATCTGGTATGTTAGATATAGATGAAGATGATATATTCTTATTGGAAAACTATTGCATAAAATGGGGAATAAAGGGTAGTAAATGGCAAGAAGAATGGATTCATGGTGAAGACAAAGAGTTACTAACAAAGTTAGAAACTATAAGGAAGAAAATAGTAAATCCACTTTTAGAATTAAAACAAAATTTACTAGGAACAAAAACTGTAGAGCAAATTACAAAAGAATTATACTTCTTTTTAGTAAAGAATAATATAGAACAAAAATTGAAAAATAGAAAAAGCATTATAGAAGAGAAAAATCCTGAGATTGCTAATGAGTATGAAATAGCATGGGATATAGTTATGAATTTATTTGATGAACTAGTTTTAATTTTTGGTCAAGAAAAAATAACGTTTGATAAGTATATGGAAATATTTAAAATTGGACTAGGAAATAGTGGATTAGGAAAAATACCAGCTACTCAAGATCAGGTTATAGTAGGTGATGTAGATAGATCAAGGAGTAATAAAGTAAGAGCTATCTTTATTATAGGTTTAAATGATGGCATTTTTCCATCAATGCATAAAGATGAAGGATTTTTAAATGATAGTGATAGAGAATTTTTAAAGGAAAAAGGAGTTGAGTTAGCAAAAGGTACACAAGAACAACTATATGATGATAATTTTGCAATATATAAAGCTTTTTCTACAGCTGAGGAAAAAGTTTATTTATCATATTCTTCAGCAAATTTGGGTGGAGATACTTTAAGACCTTCAATGTTTATAAAAAGAATAAAAAAGGATTTTCCAAAACTTAAAGAAGAGAGCGATATCATACATTTTACTTCAGAGATTGTAACACAAAAATCAACGTTAGAGGAATTAATAAATAATTTAAGAGATTACAGAAATGGTATAAAGATTGACCAAATGTGGTTTGAGGTGTATAATTACTATACTTTAAATGAAGAATATAAAGATAAATTAGAAACGGCTATATCTGCTATTAATTATGAAAATGTACCAGAGAAAATTTCAAAGGAAAATATAGAAAAGTTATATGGAAATAAAATAAGCACAAGTATTTCAAAATTAGAAAAATATAGAGCTTGTCCGTTTTCTTATCACCTAACATATGGGTTAAAATTATCTCAAAAAAATAATTTTAAAATTGAAGCAATAGATACAGGAACATTTATGCATGAAACGATAGATGAATTTTTTAATAGAGTAAGAGAAAATGGAATAAATGTAAAGGAAATATCTGAAGAAGAAATTGAACAAATAGTAAATGAAATAATAAAAGAAAAACTTAATTTGGACAAGAATTACATTTTTACAAGTACAGATAAATATAAACTTTTAGCAATAAGACTGGAAAGAGTAATAACTAAATCTATGAAGTATATCATAGAATCTTTAAAAAATAGTGATTTCGAAATTTTTGGAACAGAGCTGGAATTTAAAGAAGGAAAAACATATAAGCCAATTGTGCTAGATTTAGAAAATGGCAAAAAAGTCGAAATTATAGGAAAAATAGATAGAGTTGACATTGCAAAAACTGAAAATGAAAAATATATTAGAATTATAGATTATAAATCATCAGTAAAAGATATTGACTTGGACCAAGTTGTTGGAGGACTACAACTTCAATTGTTAACTTATTTGGATGCAACTTGCAAAATAGAGGATGTAATGCCAGCTGGAGTACTTTATTTTAGCTTAATAGATCATACAATTAATAAGAAACAATTAACAGATGAGCAAATAGAAGAGGAATTAAGAAAGAGATTTATGATGAATGGCTTAATACTGGCTGATGTTAAGGTTATAAAAATGATGGACAAAAATTTAGAGTCGGGAAAATCAAGAATTATTCCAGCAGGGTTAAATAAAAATGGAGAAATAAATCAAAAACAAACTAAAGGAGTTACAAGAGAGCAATTTGAACTTTTACAAAAATATACACAAAATTTATTGAAACAAATATCAGAAGAAATACTATCAGGAAATATAAGAATAGAACCGTACTATAATACCAAAAGTGGCTCAACTGCTTGTAAATATTGCACTTATAAATCAATATGCAAATATAAGGAGGGAAGAGCTATGTCTTACAATTATATTGTAAAGCAAGATAAACAGCAATTATTTGATAAAATAAAACAAGATATGCAATAGTTTTGACTAATGAAATAAACAAAAAAATATGGAGTGAGGAGAAAATGATATTACCTGAAAAACTAAAGAAGGGCGACAAAATAGGTGTTGTAGCTCCTGCAGGAATAATACGAAAAAAGGATTTAGAGGATTTAAACAATTCTATAACATTAATGGAAGCATCTGGGTTTGAAATAGAATTTGGAAAATATGTATTTAATGCATCTTTAGGCTATACGAATAGTGGAAAAGAAAAAGCACAGGATATCAATAATATGTTTAGAAACCCAGAAATAAAAGCAATTTTCGCTGTGGCAGGGGGTGCAGATTCAAATAGTACATTTGAATACTTAGACTATGATTTAATCAAGAGTAATCCTAAAATTTTATGCGGTTTTAGTGATATAACTTCAATTACTAATATAATAACAGAAAAAACAGGTCTTATAACGTATAATGGTCCAACATTTAAAGCATTAACATCATGGGAAACTGCTTATGGATATGAACAAGTAATAAAAAGATTTGTGGAAGGCTCAAAGAAATTAGGGGAACCAGATGATGAGTTTGATGTAATAAGGAATGGTTATGCAGAAGGGCAGTTAGTAGGTGGAAATTTATCGAGAATAGCTAATTTGTCTTCTGGAACATATAGTGTTACTTTTGAAGATAAAATTTTATTTATAGAGGAATTGTATTTTGAGTCTCCTACTACAGAAGTTAATTATAATTTGTATCGAATGAAACAAAATGGTGTATTTAATAAAATTAAAGGTATATGGGTAGGAAATTATGAAGGAGAAGTTGCATTAGAAAAAATTTTGTTGGATGTTATTGGAGAGAGTATAGATGTACCAATAATTAAGTCAAATAATTTTGGACATATAGATAAAAAAGTAGTTATCCCAGTTGGAGGAACAGCAAGAATTGATACAAACTCAAGTGAAATAATAGAGTTAGTTTAAATAGAGTAGGTCAAAATTTTTAAAAATATAAAATTAAAATATTTGATTAGTAATTATAAAAAGTACACAAATATTTTAAGAAGGGAATATATAAAATGGACTTGTCAAACGAATATGTTATTCATATAAAAAAGGATGGAGTAGAATATTTACAGTTCAAGAAGTTATTGGAGTATAGTGATAAAATAAATCATGCTTACTCTGTAGGGTTGGATAGAAATTTTAGAACAATAAGAGATGGAGGATTAGAACAAGAAGAATATAATAAGTCTGTAAATGATTATAAGCAGTTATGCCAAAGTATAGAATGTAACTATATAAATATAGTAAAACCAAATCAAAGACATACAAATGTGGTAAAGATAGTAAATGATAAAATAAATATAGATGCACCTGATTTTGGTATGGAACAGTATAATGCAACTGATGGTGTAATTACAAATAAGAATAATATTGTATTAGCAACGACTAATGCAGATTGTATAATTATCTTACTTTATGACCCAGAAAAGAATGTAATTGCAAATGTTCATTCTGGGTGGAAAGGAACCTTACATAGAATTATTGTAAATGCAATAAGGATGATGTGTAATGAGTTTGGTTGCAAGCCAGAAAATATTATAGCTTGTATGTGCCCAAGTATTAGAAAATGTCATTTTGAAGTAGAGCAGGACGTAAAAGATTTATATATGGAAGAATTCAAGGATATAGATTCAAATGATTGGATAGAAGAAACTATTAAGGATAAAAAATGGCATATAGATACAATTTTTATTAATAGAATAATGCTACAAAGAGAGGGACTAAAAGAAGAAAATATCGTAGATAGTGGAATTTGTAGTGTTTGTAATTCTAATTTATTACATTCATATAGAGCAGAGGGAAAAAGTTTTAATTTAAGTACAGCAATAATTGAATTAAAGTAGGAATAAGGCTAAATCTAATTATAGTAAAATAGTAGAAAGTATAGATTGTAGAAAAAAGCAATAAAATTAATGATAAAAGTAAAAATAAGTTAAAATGAAAAAAGGAAGAAAAAAATGTATGATAATTGGGAAGAACTAGAAAAATCCATAGAAAATTGTAATAGGTGTAGGCTATGTACGAATAGGAAAAATATAGTATTTGGAGTAGGCAATAAAGAAGCTAAAGTAATGTTTATTGGAGAGGGACCTGGAGCAGACGAAGATATACAAGGAATACCTTTTGTAGGAAAAGCTGGTCAATTAATGAATAAGTGCTTTGAAGGTATTGGAATAAATAGAGAAGATGTGTATATTGCCAATATTGTTAAATGTAGGCCACCATCTAATAGAGTTCCTGAACAAGATGAAGCAGATGCATGTTTAAATTACTTAAGAAATCAAGTTATTTTAGTTAAACCGAAAATAATTGTACTATTAGGTAGTACAGCATTAAAAAATATATTAGGAAAAGAATATGGAATTACTTCTGCAAGAGGAAAATGGGTAGAAAATAAGTCAATACTTTACATGCCAACATGGCATCCAGCTGCACTTTTAAGAGATGAAAATAAAAAAATAGAATTTTGGAGAGATTTAAAAGAAGTAAAAAAGAAAATGGAACAATAAAATAGAATGGAGAATATAAAATGGAAACAATACAAGAAAAGGCGAACTATTGCTTAAACTGTAAAGTAAAACCATGCCAAAAAGGTTGTCCTTTGGGAAATGATATACCAGCATTTATAGAAAGCATAAAAAAAGAAAATTATGAACAGGCATATAAAATATTAAGCAAAACGACAGTATTAGAATCTATATGTGGAAGAATATGTCCTCATATGAGTCAATGTGAAGGAAGTTGCGTAAGAGGAATAAAAGGATTGCCAACAGATATAGGAAGCTTAGAGGCTTTTATAGGAGATATGGCAATAGAAAATAACTATTCTTTGAAAGAAGAACCAAAAACAATAAGTAATAAGAGGGTAGCAGTTATAGGTGGAGGACCTGCAGGTTTAACATGTGGAGCTTTTCTTGCCAAAAAGGGAGCAAAAGTAACTATATACGAAAAATATAATGAGTTAGGTGGCTTATTAGTGCATGGGATACCTGAATTTAGATTGGATAGAAATATAATAAGAAATACAGTTCAAAAAATTATTAATTTGGGTATTGAAGTAAAAACAAATTGTGAACTGGGAAAAAACATATCATTACAAGAAATACTAAACTCATATGATGCAGTATTTCTAGGAATTGGAGCAAATATCTCTGGAAAAATGGGAATAGAAGGAGAACATTTAAAGGGTGTTTATGGTGGAAATGAACTTTTAGAACACAACTCTCATCCAAATTATTTAGGAAAAAATGTAGCAATTAATGGAGGAGGAAATGTCGCAATGGACTGTGCTAGAACAATAAAAAGATTAGGTGCAAAGGAAGTATATGTAATATATAGGAGAGCAGAAGAGCAAATGCCTGCCGAAAAAAAAGAAATAGAAGATGCTAAAAAAGAAGGAATAAAATTTCTATTTCAAAATAATATAGTTAAAATTTTAGGTAATAATTGTGTAGAAGGGTTAGAATGTGTAAAGACGCAATTAGTAAAGAAAGAAGGAGAGACAAGAGCAGTTCCAATAGATATTGAGGGAAGCAACTATGAGATTAAAATGGATTATTTAGTTATGGCAATTGGTTCAATACCTGAAAAAGCAGTGATAGAAAATTTAGGCTTACAAACTACTTCTAAAGGGTATATTGTAGTAGATGAAAATTATATGACATCAATTAAAGGTGTATTTGCAGGAGGAGATTTAATTGGAGGAAAAGCAACAGTTGCATGGGCTGCAAGAGCAGGCAGAAATGCGGCAGAAGCCATTGAAAAATATCTAAACTAATAGGGACGGGGTTAAACAGTTTAGCACATTAATATATGATAGTATAATTTTTTTATTGCAGTTAAACTAATAGGGACGGGGTTAAATAGTTTAATATCATTAAACTATTTAACCCCGTCCCCAGTAGTTTAACTAAAAATTTAATTGTGCTAAACTATTTAACCCCGTCCCTATTAGTTTAGCTCTTCTTGAGATTTTCCTAGAAGCTTTAATAATTTGTTAATAACATTTCTTAAAACGCTATTTTTGTAAGGTTGCATATATACGTTAGAATTAATTGCATCACATTTAGTCATTAATTTAGTCATCATATTAATATAATAATCGTTAAAATATGAATAATTATCAGTAATACCGATATAATCTTTATAATTGTATAATTTCATTCTAAAATCTTCTACATCAGTATTAGAATAAATATTTTCAAATCTATTATTAAAATAAGAGGTCAAAATTAAATTTTGTGTTTTTATAAATGTATTTTGAATATTTTGTTTATGTTTTATAATTTGGTGAGAATATTTAGATATTGTACTCTCAGAAAGATTTTCTTTTCCTTGAAGTTTTGCTGTATTTTTTATAATTTTTTCTTCAGAATTTAAAATTATGTCAAAATTATTTTGAACTACATAAAAAGTTTTTTCTCCACATAAATTCATAAAACTATTTTTAAAATTATCATTACTATTTAAGGTACTATCTATTAAGACTTGCTCTCCTGTAATATAAGCCATTTGAGAGATTAAATTACATATTATAGGGTAGCAAACAGGACTAATTGTAGGCATTTCTATACCATAGTATTTAACTGTATCAATCTCATTTTTTAAAGCTTTTGAAGCAATATATTGAACAGCAGCTTCATTTAAAGCCATTCCATATGTCTTAAAATTTGTGAAGTCACATAGACCTAATCTGTATAATACATTGTTTTTATCTTTTAATTCTTGATAACAGTGAATAAATTCATGAACTGCATATACTTGCATTTCTTCTAATGAAAGTCCTTCTTTGAAATAAATAGAAGAATTTTTATATAAATAATTTGCTTCTGACATACCCTCTGGCATTTTGGCAACATACATAGGAACTCTTGATATACTAATAAAAAGTTCATCTTGTTTTAAACCAAAGAACATAAGTGACGTTGTTAATTTTTCAGCAACAAATTTTGCAATTAATGTTATTGTTAACGTATCTAATGGTTTTACAACTGTAATTCCATCCTTTTTTAAATCATTTTCTACATTTTTCATATATTTTCTCCTTAGATTGACTTAATTATACAACATTCACTTAAAAGAGTGAATTACAGTACTGTTAAAGTTATGTGACATTTATATTACATAATGATTAAAAACTTGTAGCATACTAAAAATTCCTTGCGAAATAGGTCGAAATTTGTTATAATAAAAATGTAATTTTTTTAGGGACAAGATAATAAACATTAACAATGAAAAAGTAGAATTAAATATTTAATTATATAAAAGGAGGTTTATATGGAACAGAATAATTGCACAAAATGTGTAGACAAGAAATTAATACAAGAGACAAATGAAATTTTAAGTAAATATTCTAAGCAAAAGGACAATTTAATTGCAATACTAAATGATATTCAAGAGAAATATGGTTATATTCCTAAACAATCACAATTAGAAATTTCTAATTATTTATCAATACCAATGGCAGAAATATATGGTGTTATTACTTTTTATTCTAGATTTACTACCAGTCCAAAAGGAAAATATAATGTATCAGTATGTTTAGGTACAGCATGCTTTGTAAAGGGTTCACAAAGTATACTAGAAAGAGCAAAAGAAAGGTTGAAAATAGAATCTGGTAAAACAACAGAAGATGGTCTATTTTCAATAGATGAAGTAAGATGTGTAGGGGCTTGTGGATTGGCACCAGTATTTATGGTTAACGATGAAGTTTATGGAAATGCAACTGTAAAGGATTTAGATAGAGTACTTGATGAAATTATGGAAAAAGAAGGTAACAAGAAAGATTAGTGGACAAAAAGTAAAAATAAGTTTAGATAATAATCGAAAAGTATAAATAGAGACTTAAACTTAATGGAAAAAGTGGGAATAAGCTTAGATAGAGAATAAAAATTATAAACAAACTTAAAATTGAGAACAAAAAGCACAAATAAACTTAAAATTGAGGACAAAAAAACGGAAATAAACTTAAATAGTCAGAAAAAAATTATAAATAAAACTAAAAGGAGGAAAGAAAAGCTGTGGAAAAGGTAAAAACAATAGAGGAGATAGAAGAGATTAGAACCAAAAAAAGAGCAGAATTAGACCTAAGAGTAAACCTAAAAGCAAACACTGTAGAAAAGCATATTTTAGTATGTAGGGGAACAGGTTGCACATCTTCAAAATCTCCAAAAATTATTGAGAATTTTAGAAGAATAATAGAAGAAAAAGGCATAAAGAATGTAAGGGTTATTCAAACTGGTTGCTTTGGACTTTGTGCTAAAGGACCAATAGTAATAATAAGACCAGAAGATGTTTTCTATGCACATGTTAAGCCAGAAGATTGCGAAGAAATTATAAATACACATATAGTAGAAGGAAAATTAGTAGAAAGATTGCTTTGCAAAGACATTGATGGAACTTTAGTAAAGAGACTAGATGAACTTAACTTTTATAAGAAACAACAAAGAATCGCACTTAAAAACTGCGGGATAATAGATCCAGAAGTTATTGATGAATATATAGCATTTGATGGATATAAAGCATTAGAAAAAGTGCTTACATCAATGACTAAGGAACAAGTAATAGAAGAAATTTCAAAATCAGGACTAAGAGGTAGAGGGGGAGCAGGATTCCCAACTGGCAAGAAGTGGAGCTTTACAGCTATGGCAAAAGCTGATCAAAAATATGTAGTATGTAATGCAGACGAAGGTGACCCTGGAGCATTTATGGATAGAAGTATTCTAGAAGGTGACCCACATAGTGTATTAGAAGCTATGACAATAGCAGGTTATGCAATAGGTGCAAGCCAAGGTTACATATATGTTAGAGCAGAATATCCAATAGCAGTACAAAGACTAAGAGTTGCAATAAAGCAAGCAAGAGAGTATGGACTTTTAGGAGATAATATATTAGGTACAGGCTTTAAGTTTGACATTGATATTAGATTAGGAGCTGGAGCTTTTGTTTGTGGAGAAGAAACAGCACTTTTAGAGTCAATAGAAGGTAGACGTGGTCAACCAAGATTAAAGCCACCATATCCTGCAAATAGCGGATTATTTGGAAAACCAACTTTAATAAATAATGTTGAAACATATGCAAATGTTACAAGAATTATTATAAATGGAGCAGATTGGTATTCAAGTATTGGTACAGAAACTTCAAAGGGAACAAAAGTATTTGCATTAGGAGGAAATGTAAATAATGTTGGTCTAGTAGAAGTACCAATGGGAACTACTTTAAGAGAAATTGTATTTGATATAGGTGGAGGAATACCAAATGGAAGAAAATTTAAAGCAGCTCAAACAGGTGGACCTTCAGGAGGATGTATTCCAGAAGAACACTTAGATACACCAATAGATTATGAATCACTTTCTAAAATAGGTTCAATGATGGGTTCAGGTGGACTTATTGTAATGGACGAAACAAAATGTATGGTAGATATAGCAAGATTCTATTTAGACTTTACAGTAAGTGAAAGTTGCGGAAAATGCACACCATGTAGAATTGGTACAAAAAGAATGCTTGAAATATTAGAAAGAATGTGCGAAGGAAAAGCTAAACAAGGCGACATAGAAAAGCTAGAAAAATTAGCAAATAGCATAAAGAAATCAGCAGTATGCGGATTAGGTCAAACTGCACCAAACCCAGTATTAAGTACATTAAAATATTTTAGAAATGAATATGAAGAACATGTAATGAATGGTAAATGTCCAGCAGGATATTGCAAAGCATTATGCAATTTAAAAATACAACCAGATAAATGTAAAGGTTGCGGACTTTGCAAGAGAAACTGCCCAGTAAATGCAATAAGTGGTGAAGTAAAACAACCACATGTAATAGATACAAGTAAATGTATAAAATGTGGTACATGTGTTGACAAGTGCCCATTTAAAGCCATAGTTAGAGGTTAGAATTATAATAAAAATATTTAAAAAGTAGCGTTCGAAAAACGAACAAAAATGTCCGTCCCTTAAAAGGGGCTAGAAGGAGGAAAATATGATAAACTTAACGATAGATGGAAAACAAGTTCAAGTTAAAGAAAATACTACTATACTAGAAGCTGCAAGACAAAATGGTATAGATATTCCAACCCTATGCTTTTTAAAAGGTATAAATATGGCTGGAGATTGTAGAATGTGTATAGTAGAAATAGAAGGCAGAAAAGGTTTTGCTACTTCATGTATTCAAGTAGCAGAAGAAGGAATGGTTGTAAGAACAAATTCACCTGAAATAATAGAAGCAAGAAGAATTATATTAGATTTAATTATGTCTAACCATCATATAGATTGCTTAACTTGTGTAAGAGGTGGAAATTGTGAATTACAACAATTAGCAAAAAAATTAAATATGCGTGAAATAGAATATGAAGGTGAAAAGTTAGAGCATGAGGTAGACGACAAATCACCTGCAATAGTTAGAGATTTTAATAAATGTGTTTTATGTAGAAGATGTGTTTCAACATGTAAAAAAGTTCAAAGTGTTGGAGCTATTGATTGCACAAATAGAGGATTTACTTCAGCTATTTCAACAACTTATGATTGTAGTTTAAATGATGTAGATTGCACATTCTGTGGACAATGTATTCAAAGTTGTCCAACAGGAGCTTTAAGAGAAAAGGAATATATTAACGAAGTTTGGGATAAAATAAATGATAAAGATAGTTATGTAGTTGTTCAAACAGCACCTGCAGTAAGAGTAGCACTTGGAGAAGAATTTGGCATGAAAATAGGAACTAATGTAAAAGGAAAAATGGTTACTGCATTAAAACAAATAGGATTTGATAAAGTGTTTGATACAAATACAGGTGCAGACTTTACTATAATGGAAGAAGCAAATGAATTTGTAGAAAGATTAACAAATGGTGGAGTTCTTCCAATGATAACATCTTGTAGCCCAGGTTGGGTAAGATTTGCAGAAAAGAACTATCCAGAATTATTAGATCATTTATCAACATGTAAGTCACCACATCAAATGTTTGGAGCAATTGTTAAATCATATTTTGCAAAAAAATATGATTTGGACCCTAAAAAAATAGTAATGGTATCTGTAATGCCATGTATAGCTAAAAAATATGAAGCATCTAGAGAAGAAATGGAAGTAGATGGATTAAGAGATGTTGATTATGTATTAACAACGAGAGAATTGGCAAGAATGATAAGACAAGCAAACATTGACTTCGAAAACTTAGAAGATAGTAATTTTGATGATCCAATGGGAGAAGCAACAGGTGCAGGAGCAATATTTGGAACTACTGGTGGAGTTATGGAAGCAGCTTTAAGAACAGCAGCAGACACTTTAGAAGGTAAAGATTTAAAAGATATAGAGTACAAAGAAATAAGAGGAGAAAAAGGAATAAAAGAAGCTAATTTAAACATAGCAGGAAAAGATGTAAAAATAGCAGTAGCAAGTAGTTTAGCAAATGCAAGAAAGATAATGGATCAAATAAAAGATGGAAAATGTGAGTATCATTTTATAGAAATAATGGCTTGCCCAGGTGGATGTGTAATGGGTGGAGGTCAACCTATAAAAGATTCAAAAACAAGAGCAACAGTTGATGTAAGAAAATTAAGAGCAGATAGCCTATATTCAATAGATGAAAAAAGTGTTATAAGAAAATCTCATGAAAATCCAGCATTAAAACAAATTTATAAAGAATTCTTTGAAAAAGCTGGAAGCCATGTTGCACACAAATATTTACATACAAGTTATAGCAAAAAGGAAAAATATGAAATTTAAACTATTGGAGCGTGGGTGTTAAACTATCAGGGACGGGGTTAAATAGTTTAGCTTGCTAAACTATTTAACCCCGTCCCTGATAGTTTAACACCCACGTTTTTTGAAGTTTAGAGTAGGAGGTTTTATGAAAAGAGAAAAAGTTGTTCTAGTTGGAACTGGTTTTGTAGGGATGAGCATGGCATATTCTATGTTAAATAGAGGAGGTATAAATGAACTTGTTTTAATAGACATAGATAAAGAAAAAACTAAAGGGGAGGAAATGGATTTATCTCATGGACTACCTTTTGCACCTCAAAAAATGACTATTAAAGCAGGTGATTACAGTGATTGTAGTGATGCTGAAATAGTAGTTATAACTGCAGGTGTGGCACAAAAGCCAGGACAATCAAGGTTAGAACTTGCTTCTACTAATGCAAAAATAATAAAGCAAATTACAAAAGATGTAGTGGCAAGCGGTTTTAGTGGTGTATTTATTGTAGCAAGTAATCCTGTAGATTTAATGACATATATAGTATATAAAGAATCAGGCTTTCCTAAAAATAAGGTTATTGGTTCTGGAACAGTGTTAGATACAGCAAGGTTAAGATTTTTAATTGCAGACTATTTTAAAATATCTAGTAAAAATGTTCATGCATATATCATGGGTGAACATGGAGATTCATCATTTGTACCATGGAACCATGCATATATTGGTTGTAAAAAGATGATAGATATAATGAAAGATAATTCTCATCCGATAGAAGATTTACAAAAAATCCATGAAGGGGTTGTAAATGCTGCATATGAAATAATAGAAAAGAAAAAGGCAACATATTATGGAATTGGAATGTCGTTAAATAGAATAGTAAGAGCAATATTAGATGATGAAAATGCTATTTTAACTGTTTCTACTTATTTGGAAAATGGAGAATATGGCGAAGATGATATTTACATTGGGGTACCGGCAGTTATTAATAAAAATGGAGTACGCGAAATTATTAAGTTGGATTTAACTAAAGAAGAGCAAACTAAACTTGATGAAAGTTGTAATATGCTAAAGAATATGAGAATGAAATTGCAATTATAAATATTGTAAAATTTATATTACCACTCAAAATGGATTTGAGGCAAATTGGGTATAAATACATTAATATTTAGAAATATTTGCAAAATTATTATAAATATATTGAAAAATATTATGTAATGTGATAATATATATATCGTAACTATTAACTTAGCATATATGAAAGGAGAGTTTTATTAAAATGGAAACTCTAAATAATGTTATTGAAGTACGGAAGAACGGGGATAGGTATGTAGTTGAGTTTTCTGGTGGTGATATTCATACTTGTTCAGCAAGTTGTGTAGATAATATTGCTAGGCAAGTCAATATTGATCCAGATGATGTAGCACCGATTGTAGCAAGAATACAGTCAGCAGGGAATACTTATACACAGCCAAATAGTTGTTATAGGTTTTCTAACAAAGTGCTTGAAAGAGCTTTACCTGGAATAATCTCTGTTGTATGTGACGAAGATGTGTTGTTGAGTTATCTAGAGGATATGGTACTAGAGGATATGAAACAGATTATATACTCTAGCAATCCTGCAAGAAAAATGTTAGAATACGTTTCATAAAGTATTATCAAAACAGTAGAAGAACAAAATCAAAATACTTAAGCAAACTACAACTTTTTTCAAAGTAAGAATTGCAGCATAAACATTAGAGCAAACGAGATGAGAACTAATTCGTACACAAATTTGAAAACAATTACATTATTATATAAAAAACAGAAATTTCGACTGAAATTTCTGTTTTTGTTTTAAATAAAATAAGAAAAAATTACTTTAATATTGTTTTTTTTATCCAAATAAGATATTATATATATAAATAATAAATGAATATATAAGTAATAACTTATATATTAAACTTATATGAGGAGGAAAACATATGAAAAAAGCAATTTTAATAACAATTATTGTAGTTGTTATTGTAGCATTAATAGTAGGAGGTATATTTGCAACAGTATTTATTACAGTGGCACAACCTAAAGATCCAATAACTGTTGACGAATTTAAATCAGCACTACAACAGAAAGATTATTCAATTTATGATGCAAAAGATCAATATGCAGTATATACATATATACAAAGTGCTCAAATAGCAATAAAAACTGATGATAGTCATCAAATAGAATTTTACAAATTTGCAGATTCAAGCTACGCTACTAACTTTTTCAACAACAATGTAAATATTTTTGAAAATTCAAAAGGAACTAGCGATGTTCAATCAACGTTAAGTGGAACTAATTATTCTAAGTATGTATCAAAATCAAAGGGAAAATATAGGGTTGTTTCTATAATAGAAGATACAGGAATCTTCGTTGAAGTAGATGAAGAATATGAAGAAGAAGTAAAAAGTATCTTGGAAGAATTAGGATATTAATATAAAAATAACTTGTAACTAAAATGAGTTACAAGTTATTTTTTATTTTGCAATGCTATATTTATCTAACAACAATATTATAAATTTTATTTTTAACATAAATTTCTTTTACTATATTTTTGCCATCTAGTAATGATAAAACTGTAGAATTACTATGCACAACTTCTTTAGCAGTAGCTTCATCTGCATCCATTGGAATTTTTACAGTAGCTTTTAATTTACCATTAAATTGTACTGGAAGTTCTATTTCATCATCAATAGTTTTTTCTTCATCATACGTAGGCCATGGAGTTTCAGCTATTGTTTTAGTAGATCCCATAAGTTCATTTAATTCTTCAGTCATGTGTGGTGCAAATGGATTCAATAATTGCAAGAATGTTTTAAATTCAGCCTTATTAATTCTTTTTAGTTTATAAAATTCATTTACCATAGACATGAATGTTGCAACTGATGTATTAAATTTCATTTCTTCGATATCTGATGAAACTTTTTTTATAGCTTTGTGCATCATTTTTTCAAACTCTGGGGAATAGCTATCTCCATTTACTAAAAATTCTTGCATATTCCATACTCTGTCTAGGAATTTTCCACAACCACGAATACTTTCCATAGACCATGGTGCAGTTTGATCAAATGGTCCCATAAACATTTCGTATACACGGAAAGTGTCTGCTCCAAATTCATTAATTATATCGTCAGGATTTATAACATTACCCTTAGATTTAGACATTTTTTCACCGTTTGAACCTAAAATCATACCATGAGAAGTACGCTTTTTATAAGGTTCTTTTGTAGGTACAACGCCAATATCATATAAAAATTTGTGCCAGAACCTTGAATAAAGTAGGTGAAGAGTAGTATGTTCCATACCACCATTGTACCAATCTACAGGTCCCCAATATTCTAAGGCTTCTTTTGAAGCTAAAGCATCAGAGTTATGAGGGTCCATATATCTTAAAAAGTACCAAGATGAACCAGCCCATTGAGGCATTGTGTCTGTTTCTCTTTTTGCAGGTTTTCCACAGTGTGGACAAGTAGTATTAATCCATTCAGTATGTTTTGAAAGTGGAGATTCACCATTTTCTCCTGGTTCATAATCCTTAATTTCTGGTAGAACAAGTGGTAGTTCTTCTTCTGGAATAGGAACCCAACCACATTCTTCACAATATACCATTGGAATTGGTTCTCCCCAATAACGTTGTCTTGAAAATACCCAATCACGTAATTTATAATTTATTTTTTTAGTTCCAATTTTGTTTTCTTCCAAATATTTAATAGTTTTATTTATAGCATCTTCTTTGTTTAAATCATTTAACCATTCAGAATTAATGTGTGTTCCATCACCTGTCATAGCTCCAGGGTTCATTGCATATTCATAAGTTTTTGAATGTAATTCATCTTTTATATCATTAATAATAGTATTTTCATTAACCCATTCAACTTTAAAATCTTCATCTTCGTCAAGATTTTGTTTAATTTGAGTGTCATCAACTAGTTTAAATAAGAAACCAGTGCTTTCAATGTTAAAATATTTGTCTTTGTTATATGCATAGTAATGGTGATTTATTTTTGGTAGGGTGGAAACTAATTGAATATTTGTGTATCCAGTTTCTTCTTTAACTTCACGAATAGCACACTCTAAAGGAGTTTCATTTTCTTTGATTGTTCCACCTATAAATAGTCTACCACCTTTATTGCCCCAATTAATGGTTAAGTATTTTTTATTCTTTTCATCATATACAATTGCTACAATAGAATTTTTCTTTGTTTCTCCTTCATGAGGAGTTCCAGTAACTTCTTCTAAAACTTGTATTATAGGAATATTAAATTTTTTTGCAAATTCCCAGTCTCTATCATCATGTGCAGGAACAGCCATAATAGCACCAGTTCCATATGTAATTAAAACATAGTCTGAAACCCATACAGGAATTTCTGTACCAGTTAAAGGATTTATTGCTTTAATTCCTTTTATTTCAACACCAGTCTTTTCTTTGTTAAGTTCTGCTCTCTCAAAGTCAGATTTTAAACTTGCTTGTTTTTGATATTCTTTTATTTCATCCATATTTGTAATTTTATTTTCTAAGTTTTTCATTAATGGATGTTCTGGTGCAACAACCATATATGTAGCACCAAATAATGTATCAGGTCTTGTTGTGTATACAACTAATTCTTCATTTGAATCAGCTATTTTAAAGGTTACTTCTGCACCTTCACTTCTACCAATCCAGTTTTTTTGTTGAATTTTAATTTTTTCTAAGTAATCTACTTCATCTAAATCGTCAATTAATCTTTGAGCATATTCAGTAATTTTAAGCATCCATTGACTTTTTTCTTTTTGAACTACTGGGCTACCACATCTTTCGCAAACACCGTTTACTACTTCTTCGTTTGCTAAGCCTACTTTGCATCCAGTACAAAAGTTAATAGGCATAGTTGTTTTGTATGCTAAACCATGTTTGAATAATTGAATGAAAATCCATTGTGTCCATTTATAATAATTTGGGTCTGTTGTATCTACTACTCTAGACCAATCAAATGAAAATCCCAATGCTTTTAATTGTTCTGTAAAGTGAGCTATATTTTTTTCAGTTGTAATTTTAGGATGAACGTGATTTTTAATTGCATAATTTTCTGCAGGCAGACCAAATGCATCAAAGCCAATAGGGTATAAGACATTTAAACCTTCCATTCTTTTCTTTCTTGCAATAATATCTAATGCTGTGTAACTTCTTGGGTGACCAACATGGAGTCCTTGACCAGATGGATATGGAAATTCAATTAGTCCATACCATTTCTCCTTTGAGTGGTCAATTTTAGCATTAAATGTACCTTCTGTGTACCATTTGTTTTGCCATTTTTTCTCGACTTTCGTAAAATCGTAAGACATTTAAATCATCCTTTCTTTTAAATTCTGTAACTCATATAATTTAAATATAGTTACGAATGTTATTATACTACATAATTTATCGAAAATAAAGTGAAAAAGTAAAAAATGTATTTTATCTAAAAGAAATGGTTAGATGTAAAAATATAAGGTATTTTATAAAACTGTAATATCATTTTATAAGAAATTGTTAAGTGAAAAAGTAAATACTATTGTCTAAAAGATATTTTAAAAGTTTAGTCTAAATACTAGTATAAAAAAGAATTAAGTGTTATAATCAAAAAAGTACAGGTTGTAGTATGTAAGTTTAATAATTTAAACTTAATGTTTTTACTTGATTTCAAGGAGGTATTATGATAGGTGTGATGATTCATTCGCTTAAGAGTATGCCAAATAAGGAAAAATACATAAGTTCCGAAATAAGTAAGTACAGAAATCAGAGACTAGTGAGTGTAGAAAAGCTTGAAACAGGAGGACTAGAAATAACTTTTGGGAAGGATATTACAGGTATTAAATATTTTGTGAAAGTTTTCAATAAAAAGAAATATCGGAGTAGCAAGTATTTTATAGAGTTATATAATAAACAGTTATCTGCTACAAATTGTGAAAGAACTCCAAAGGTTATTGCAGAATTAGATTATGCTACATTTACAGTGCTTTTTTTTGAAACACATAAAAGAAAAAGTAAGAACAAAAGAAAAAAGTAAAAGGGTTTCACTTTAGAAACTAAAAGAGGTTATAAATAAAAAAATTCCTGAGAAAATCAAAGATAAAAAAGCTTTGATTTTTCTCAGGAAATTTTTATGTGTTATTAAAATAAAATTAAGAGATATATAGAAATAAAAGAGATAATGGAGCAGTTAACAATAATTGAAATATTATGTAAAATATGATATAATATTAGTATAAAAATTTATTTTAGGAGGTTTATTTATTATGTTTAAGAAGGCAACAAAAAGGGCAATGACAGCAATGGTAATTATAGTAATTTTACTGCTTCATGCAGTAGTCGCAAATGCAACACCTCTGCAATTTAAAGTTCCTGAGCAACAGGATGGGCAAGTTTTTGGGTGCCAAATTTGGCTACCTGAAGACACAAAGGCAACTACTCCGGAAGGAGTAGAAATTACTCTGAAAGGAGGAAGCCGGGGAATTGCTTTAGCCGATGTAGGTTCCTCTACCTTTTTGATAGAGCTAGAAGATGGAAAAAGAGCGTATGTTGATAACACGTATTTGTTAATCAACATAAAACAGTATATTCCATCGTTGATAGTGAATCTACAGATGGCAAAAGAAAGGAATAGCTTTACAATGGCGGACGAAGTTATTCCGAATTTGACTGATAAACAGTTTTACCAGTCAGAAGGAGCCAAAAATGGCTCAGAAGCGTGGCTCCGGTACGAGCCAGCTAAAAAGCTATTAGAGGCTCAAAAAAACTTTTTGGAGGATGGCTTTTGCATTGTCATATATGATGCGTATCGCCCAAAGAGTGCCAGTGAAGCCTTTAAGGAAGCGTATTCGGCGTTTATAAACTCTAAACCAAATCCCGTCGAGTTCAAGAAAATTTGGTTTGGGGGGTTAAAAGAATCTTATTTCTTAGCTCAAACAGCGAGTTCCCATAACTTTGGAAAGGCGATAGATATGGGGCTAAGAAATATAGAAACAGGAGAGATGCTGGAGATGCCAACAAACATCCATACTTTGGATGTAAGGTCGGCACAGGTAAGCTGGAAAGTAGGTAGTGAAGCGTATAATAATGCTTGCTACTTAAACACCATGATGAAGAAGGTAGGTTTTTCAGACCTTATTTCAGAATGGTGGCATTTCCAGGACAATAGCATTCCTAACGGAAATGCTATTGATCTGGATTTGTAGGAAGAAGAGAGGGATCCGATTTTTGGATACCCTCTTTTCGATTGTCAAAATTATAAATTTTAGTCATTAGTAAATTATTGACTTTTTTAATTGATTATATATAATAAGAATAGAAAAAATTGGTAACAATAAAAGTAATTAAGTATAACAATTTAAACAGTTTGCACTAAAAAAAGAAGATTAAATACGGTACATTTAACAAACAAAAGAAATTAAATATTTTTCATCTTATAAAAAGAAGGAAAAATGCAAGGAAAGGAAAGAAGTTAATATGGCAGAATATAGTGATGAAGAAAAGCAAAAGGTAAAGGAAATGATTGACAGTTTAATAGAAAAAGCAAAAATAGCATCAAAGCAGTATTTAAAATTAAATCAAGAGCAAGTAAATAATATAGTAAAGCAAATGGCAATGGCAGGTTTAGAGCATCATATGGAACTTGCAAAACTAGCTGTGGAAGAAACAGGAAGAGGAATTTACGAAGATAAAATAACTAAAAATATGTTTGCAACAGAATATATTTATCACAGCATAAAAAATGATAAAACTGTTGGAATTATAAATAAAAATGAAGAAGAGGGATACACTGAAATAGCAGAACCAGTTGGAATTATTGCAGGGGTAACACCTGTTACAAATCCAACTTCTACAACTATGTTTAAATCTATAATTTCAGCGAAGACACGAAATGTTATAGTATTTGGTTTTCATCCATCAGCTCAAAAATGTAGTGTGAAGGCTGCAACAATTTTAAGAGATGCAGCAGTAAAAGCTGGTGCACCTGAAAATTGTATTTTATGGATTGAAGAACCATCAGTATTAGCTACAACAATGCTTATGAATCATCCTGATGTTAATTTAATATTAGCTACAGGTGGTACAGGAATGGTAAAAGCAGCTTATTCTTGTGGCAAACCTGCATTAGGAGTGGGACCTGGAAATGTACCTTGTTATATAGATAAAACTGCAAAACTAAGGACATCAGTAAACGATTTAGTAATGTCTAAATCATTTGATAATGGAATGATTTGTGCATCTGAACAATCAGTTATAGTAGATAGAGAGATACACGATGAATTTGAGAGATTAATGAAAGAAGCGGGTTGTTATTTCTTAAGCAATGAAGAAACAAATAAATTAAGAAATAGTATGTTTATACAAGAAAAAGGTTGTGCACTAAATGCAGATATAGTGGGTAAAAGTCCATATGTTATAGCAAAAGGGGCAGGAATAGAAGTACCAGAAGATACTAAAGTTTTAGTACTACACGAAAATGGAGTTGGAATAGAATATCCATTCTCAAAAGAAAAATTAAGTCCAGTTTTGGCTTATTATGTGGTAGATAATGAAGAAGAGGGTATAGATTTAGCAGAAAAATTAATTGAATTTGGAGGGCTTGGGCATTCAGCAGTAATTCACTCAGAGAATAAGGAAACTATATTGAAATTTTCCGAAAGAGTAAAAGCAGGAAGAATAATAGTAAATTCACCTTCAACGCATGGGGCAATAGGTGATATATATAATACAAATATGCCATCACTTACATTAGGTTGTGGTACGTTTGGAGGAAATTCGACAACAGCAAATATATCATCAGTTAATTTAATAAATGTAAAAAAAGTTGCAGATAGGAGGGTTAATATGCAGTGGTTTAAAATTCCAGATAAAATATATTTTGAAGCAGGTTCAATAGCTTATTTAGAAAAAATGCCAGATATAACAAGGGCATTCATAGTTACAGATGAGTCTATGGAAAAGCTTGGATATGTAGATAAAATATTATACTATTTAAGAAAAAGAGAAAAATATGTGCATTCAGAAATTTTTTCAGATGTAGAATCAGATCCTTCATTCGATACAATTCAAAAAGGTGTTGAAATGATGAAAGAGTTTAAACCAGATGTAATAATTGCATTAGGAGGTGGAAGCCCAATAGATGCAGCAAAGGGAATGTGGTTATTTTATGAATATCCAGATAGTGATATTGAAGGTTTAAAGTTAAAATTTATGGACATTAGGAAACGTACTTATAAATTTCCTAAATTGGGAACTAAATGCAAAATGGTAGCAATACCAACAACTTCTGGAACTGGTTCTGAAGTAACATCATTTGCAGTTATTACAGATAAAGCAAATAATAAAAAATATCCTTTAGCAGATTATGAATTAACTCCAGATGTTGCAATAATAGATCCAGAGTTAGTAATGAGTTTACCAAAAAAAGTTACAGCAGATACTGGTATGGACGTTTTAACGCATGCAATAGAGGCATATGTTTCAAACATGGCTTCAGACTACACAGACGGATTAGCAGAAAAGGCTGTAGAATTAGTATTCAAAAATTTAAGGCAAGCATATAATCACGGTGACGATGCACATGCAAGAGAAAAAATGCACAATGCTAGCACCATTGCAGGAATGGCATTTACAAATGCATTCTTAGGTATAAACCACTCACTTGCCCATAAGCTAGGAGCAGAGTTTCATATGGCACATGGCAGAATAAATGCAATATTATTACCATATGTTATTAGGTACAACTCAAGCAAGCCAACAAAATTCGTATCATTTCCTAAGTATGAATATTACATTGCAGACCAAAAGTATGCAGATTTATCTAGAAGAATGAACTTCCCAGCATATACAAATGAAGAAGGAGTAAACTCATTAATAGAAGAAATAAAAAAATTAAATGCAGATTTAGAAATAGAAAGATGTTTAAAAGATGCAGGAGTTAATGAACAAGAATTTTTAGAAAAGGTAGATATGCTTGCAGATAGAGCATTTGAAGATCAATGTACTACTGCAAATCCAAGAGTTCCTTTAGTATCAGAGCTAAAGCAAATATTAATAGATGCTTACTACGGAAACTAAACTAATAGGGACGGGGTTAAATAGTTTAACAGATTAATTGTTATATAGTAAAACATTAATATTATATATTTTTGCGTTGCCCCATTTAAGAAAATGTAACTCACACATGTTCGTAACATTTTCTAAAACGGTCCCCACGAATCACTTCAAAATATATAATATTAATGTTTTGCAAGTATTATAAATAAGACTCTGTTAAACTATTTAACCCCGTCCCTATTAGTTTAGCAAAAATCAAGGCTTCCAGTTGGAAACCTTGATTTTTAATGACTTAGCTTTTCAATGCTAAATATTTCTTTTGAGTTGCTATTCCACCGCGAATATGCCGCTCAGAAGCATTTTTATCCAAAATAATCTTAACTTGAGTATAAAGTGTTGGAGAAATTTTGGGTAATTGTTGAGTTAAGTTATGATGGATAGTTGATTTACTCACCATAAAAGCCCGAGCAGTCGCTCTAACAGTGGATTTGTGAGAAATAAAATAGTTTGCTTGTTCTAAAATTTCCATCTCCCATTGTAGTTTTGAAGCCCTTGAATAATGCAATTTTTTGACCATATGCGAGTACCTCCTAAAAATGAATGATTATATTATATAATATAATTAAAGATAATACAATATGCTTTAAACTAATAGGGACGGGGTTAAATAGTTTAGTGAAAATAAAATGCAACTATAAATGAAAAAATTAATATATTATTTATTTAGGAACATTTTGTGTGGACCAACAAATTATAGCTTGTAAAAATTTTATTTTGTAAAACTTGTTTTACTTAAAATAAAATTTTTTACAAGCTATTATGCAGTTGGGAGTTCCTAAATAAATAATATATTAATTTTTTGTAATAAATTATTAATTCACTAAACTATTTAACCCCGTCCCTATTAGTTTAATCTATAGTTTTTATATGAACTTCTTTTAATTGTTCTTTAGTAACATTACCTGGTGCACCCATCATTAAGTCTTGAGCCTTACTGTTCATAGGAAAGGCAATTACTTCACGAATTGTTTCACTTCCAGTTATAAGCATAATCATTCTATCTACACCTGGAGCTATACCTGCGTGTGGAGGAGCTCCATATTGGAAAGCATTAAATAAAGCTGGAAATTTTTCTTCAATATGTTCCTTGCTATAACCAGCAAGTTCAAAAGCTTTTACCATTATTTCTGTATCATGATTTCTAACAGCACCAGAAGAAAGTTCAATGCCATTGCATACTATATCATATTGATATGCAAGTATATCTAGTGGATTCATTGTATTTAAAGCTTCTAATCCACCCTGTGGCATAGAAAATGGATTATGGTTAAATGCAATTCTTCCATGTTCATCTAATTCGTACATTGGAAAATCCGTGATCCAGCAAAATTGGAATACAGTATCATCTATTAAGTTTAGTCGTTTTCCAAGTTCAGTTCTAATTTGACCTGCCAAGTCGCAGGCTTTCTTTTCACTATCTGCAATAAAGAAAATAGTATCATCTTTTTCCAAATCAGCTAAGCCTAAAAGTTCTTTCTTTAGGTCATCTGGAATAAATTTGTCGATAGGACCTTTAAAAGATAAATCATCTTGAACTTCTAAGTAGCCAAGTCCAACCATACCTAGAGACATAGCAAATTCAAGCATTTTTTCATGAAAACCTTTTGACATCTGTCCTTTAACTTTAATTGCTCTAACAGTTTTATTAATAAATGGTTTAAAAGTACATTTATTAAAGAATTCGGATAAGTCTATAATAAATAAAGGATTTCTCAAATCTGGTTTATCTGTACCATATTTTAAAAGTGCTTCTTTATATGGAATTCTTGGAAATGGATATTTTGCAACTTTTTTATCTGAAAATCTTGTAAACGTATTATAAACAACAGGTTCAATAGCTGCAAAAACATCATCTTGAGTTGCGTAACTCATTTCCATATCTAATTGGTAAAATTCACCAGGAGTACGGTCAGCTCTAGCATCTTCATCTCTAAAGCAAGGTGCTATTTGAAAATATTTATCTATACCTGAAACCATTAGTAATTGTTTAAATTGTTGTGGTGCTTGAGGAAGAGCATAGAATTTACCAGGATGAATTCTACTTGGAACTAAATAGTCTCTTGCGCCTTCAGGTGATGAACTTGTAAGTATGGGTGTTTGAACTTCTAAAAAACCTTGTTCAATCATTTGATTCCTTAAAAATTGTATAATTTGTGCTCTTAATATTATATTATTTTTTAATTTATCATTTCTTAAATCTAAAAAACGATATTGAAGACGTAAATCTTCTCTTACTTCCTGATTACTATTTACTTCAAAAGGTAAATTTTTGGTACGTCTCCCTAAAATTTCAATTTTTTCAATTGCAATTTCTACAAGTCCTGTTTTGATTTTTTCGTTTATGGTTTCTAACGCTCTTTTTCTAACTGTTCCTTCAACGCAAACAGAAGATTCTATTGGAATATGTGATGCAAAATCGACGTCTGCTTCTCTTGCAGATGTGACCACCTGTGTAATTCCATACATATCACGTATGTCTAGGAATACAAGACCACCAAAGTCACGAATTGTTTGAACAAATCCAGCTATTTTTACTTTTTTTCCAACATCCTCTAAACTAATTTCATTGCATGTGTGTGTTCTGTAAAAACTCATAATAAAACCCCCTTAAATAAATTTTGCAGTAAGAGCTTTTTATGACATGTTACTAAATACTTTATAATTAAGTTAAATAAAAAATTATTAAAGTTTTATAAAAAAATCATATATTAGTAAACTTAAGCAATAAAAAAAGCCCTCTGCATAAATGCAGGGACGAAATATTCCGCGGTGCCACCCTGGTTGAAAGCTACTTACATTTATATACTAATGTACGTTGGTATTACTTTTATATAGTTTCATATAGTACATAACTTATAGCTTTCCACTTTATAAAAAAATTGCTCCAATGTGTTAGACTTTGTTATGTTTGCTAAAAAGGCTCTCAGCGCATCACCTTTACTCTCTTATTAGTAACCTTTAACAAGCCATTCATCTTCATAGCAATATATATTAAATTTATAATTTTCAATTATAGCATAATGTATTCAGGAAAATCAATAGTTATGAGCTAAAATTTAAAATTTATAATGAAGGTTAGTCAATCATATGTCACACTTTTTTGAAAAATATATAGTTTGAATACTCTATATTGTTATGACCAATTC
>CANQSP010000007.1 GCA_947626555.1 uncultured Clostridia bacterium
TAAACTATTTAACCCCGTCCCCTATAGTTTAACTGCAATAAATGCGAAAATCTATATCAGGGAAAATGCAATCTCTTTCTTGCATTTGTTTTAATAAGTCGGTATCAATATTTGTGTTTCCTTTAATTTGTTCATACAATTTTGTAAATCTACCAATATGTTCTTTAATTCTCCTCTTAGCATAATCTACCATAGTTCCATTTGTAATAATAAATAACCAATCACTACTTTGTGCAAGTAGAAGTTCTCTAGCAGCTTGATTTAAAGCACTAATCTTTAGAGTATCTGTTTCATTTTTAAATAAATTAGCGAGTTCAACCATTCTATTTCCTGCAACGTGAAGATGCCTATGAACATAGTCATTAGTTTGATTTAGCCATACTTCGCTATAACCGTTAGCACCCCAACTAGAACGGCAAGGGGTGCATACTTGCATTTCAGGGTATTTGTCTATATATTCTCCTGGTGTAATTAGTTTAAATTCATTTTGATCGAAATGAATTTTCTTAAATAAAATATATAACCAATATGGACCTTCATACCACCAGTGACCATAAAGTTCAGCATCATAAGGGCATAAAATAATAGGAGTTTTATCCATATATTTAATTGCATTATTTATTTGAGAAATTCTAGAATCTAAAAAGTGACCAGCTTGCATTTCAGCAGAATCTTTAGCCCATTGTATATTATAATAATCTTTATTTTCAGTTTTTCCAGTAATTCTATGATATTTAATACCAGTATGAACTCTAGCACCGTTAGAAGCTATATAAGGTTTTATATAGTCATAATCTGTGTCATAACCAATATCTCTGTAAAATTCGCGATAATTGAAATCTCCAGGATATCCATTTATTGAACTCCAAACTTGTCTTGAAGATTCCATGTCACGACCAAAAGCTACAACACCATTTGGTGAGACAATAGGGGAAAGAGTACCATAAATAGGAGTAGGGTCAGCATATAAAATACCATGTGATTCTGTAATTATATATTCAATACCAAATTCTTTTAAAAATTTATCAGATTCTGGAATATAGCCACATTCTGGAAGCCATATTCCACGTGGCTTTCTTCCAAAATATTTTTCATAAGTTTGAACACCGACGCCAATTTGAGCTTTTATGGTTTCAGGTGTCATATATAAGATAGGGAAGTAACCATGTGTTGCACCACAAGTAATAATTTCAAGTACACCTATGTCCTGAAAATGTTTGAATCCACTTATTAAATTACAATTATATATGTCTTTAAAAACATGTAAATCGTTAGAGTATCTATCGAAATAATATTTAGATAAATTATTTACTCTCTCATCATAAACAGTTCTTTTTATTTCTTTTTTTGCAAGTTCAATATGTTTCTCTAAATATTTAATATATCTTTCTTGCAAAAGTTTGTTATCAAGCATATTTAAAAGTGGAGGAGTAATAGACATTGTTATTCTAAAGTCTACATGTTCTTCCACTAATTTTTCAAAATTTAAAAGAAGAGGAATGTAGGTTTCAGAAATTGCTTCATATAGCCATTGTTCCTCTAAATAATCTTCACTTTCAGGGTGATGTATAAAAGGTAGATGTGCATGTAACACAAAACTAACATAACCTTTTGGACTTTGCATTTGTAATTCTCCTTTGTGATTTATTATAATATAATAAATAATAAAATTGATTTATAAATTATCTAAAAGTAGATGTAGGATTTCCTGATGATGGATTGCGTAAATTGAATTCATCAAAAGAAAAGTTTTTATTTGTATATAACTTATCATAAAATTCTTTTATGTTATATAATTTGCCAATTTTCTTTAAGAATGAAAGAGAAGCAATATCAATACTTGTAACTTCTCCAGTTTTAACATTTCTAAAATAAATTGTATTAGGCATTGTTTCAAATAATATATGGTCATTTGGAGATTCAAGTTCATTAGAAGATGAAATATATAAATAATTGTTAGGAATACTAATATATTTATTAATTCCACGTCTGCCAAGTTCAATTTTATATTCACATTTACTATCATTTACTTTTAAATACCAACTATTTGCATAGTCGTTAATATCTATTTCAAAACTATAATTTTTTGTAAGATTATGAACAATTAATACTGGTTTAGTATTGTTGTAAAAATATTCTCCGTATTGCGCTATGTAGCGCTTTTTATCTTCATCAGAAACATCCCAATATACGAATAATGTAGTAGGTGTTTGAGCAATAATTTTTACAACGGTTTCATTGTATCTATAAGGTAAGTCATAATATTCTATAACTTCAATTTTGTTAGAATTCTTTTTCACAACTTTAGCCGAAGATTTAGTTGCTGTGGATTTAGCAGAGGTAACTTTTTTTGTACTAGCTTTAGCAGTTTTAGCAGATGTAGGCTTTTTTGTACTAGATTTAGCAGTTTTAGTAGAAGTAGCTTTTTTTGTGTTAGCTTTAACAGTTTTAGCAGTTTTAGCAGAAGTTGCTTTCTTGGCGCTAGTTTTAGCTGTTTTTGTAGAAGTTAGCTTTTGGGTGCTAGCCTTGGTAGCTTTAGCAGAAGTAGTTTTTTTAGTATTAGTTTTAGTTGTCTTTGCAGAAGCTGTTTTTTTGCTACTAGCTTTTATAGTTTCTGAAGTACTTTCTTTTTTACTGCTAGTTTTATTAACCTTTGAAGTAGCTTCATTTTTAGTGTTAACTTTAGTAAGTTTTGGAGTAATATTCTTTTTACCACTAGTTTTAGTAGTTTTTTGTTTAGTTGACTTTTCTTCTATATTTGTAGTACCAGAACTGCTACTAGATTTTTTTCTAGTAGTTTTTTTGTTAACATCTTTTTTACCTATAACTTCTTTTTTTACTACATCTTTTTCCTTTACATCTGTTGTATCTTTTGCTTTTCTTGGCATTTAATTTCCTCCTTAGTGAAAATAAAAAATTCTTAATATATATACTATATCAAAAAACGAATAAATTCAATAGAAAACGACAAAAAAATTATACTTATTTTTTGTGAAATTATAAAATAAAAATGCAAGGGAAAAATATTAAGTGAAAACAAAATTCGACTGTATGAAGTAGATAAAAATAATAGTATTTAACAGATATTTTGAAAATTATGTAAAATTGTGCTATAATATATTTATGTAACCGTAAACGATATTTTCAAGGGGCTAATTATCCCCAAGGAGGAAAAAAATGAATTTGTATCAACTATGTTTGTATGCTGACAAGATGGAAAAGCAACAGGAAGAAAAGCCGGCTCCGGCTGAGCAGCAGTTAACGCTCAAAGAGGCTATCGAAGCCGATAGTATTATCGGTGAGATGGAACGGAAGCGCGAGCTGCCCAATCCGTTTATGAAGAACGGTATGGTAAACTGGTCGCTTCTTTTTGAGGCGGATAAGTATGCTGCGGATCATCCTGAAGTGTTTTGAAGTCAAGAATCGAGTTTGGTATTCCAAACTCGATTTCTTATGAAAAAATATAGAATATTGATTATAAATTTAAAAGAAAAATGTATATTAAAACATTGACAACGAAAACTAATAAATATAAAATCATATAAATAAAACAACAAAACCAACGAAGAAAGGAAAAGCAAATGGAATTTGAACAAGCAAAAAAAAGAGTAGAGGAATTAGTGCCTCTTTTACAGTATTATACACAAAAATATTTTGATGATGAGCAAGTAGTTAGCGACTATGAATACGATATGCTAATGAAAGAATTAAGAGAAATAGAAGCAAAATACCCTGAACTTATCCGCGCAGATTCTCCAACACAAAGGGTGGGAGCTAGTATAAAAAAAGGATTTGAAAAAGTAACTCATGAAATACCTTTACAAAGCTTGCAAGATGTTTTTTCATTTGAAGAAGTAAGAGAATTTGATGAAAGAATGCAGAAAATAGCAAGTGAATACAATAAAAAATTGGAATATGTTGTAGAAACCAAAATAGATGGATTATCTGCAGCATTAGAATATAAAAATGGTATTTTTGTAAAGGGAGCTACTAGAGGCAATGGTTTAATAGGGGAAGATGTTACAGAAAACTTAAAAACAGTGAAAACAATTCCTAAAAAACTAAAAGAAAATATTGATATTATAGTTCGTGGAGAAGTATTTATTGGAAAAGCAGAATTTGAAAAGTTAAATGAAAATAGAATGATGGAAGAAGAGGAACAATTTGCAAATGCAAGAAATGCAGCAGCAGGTTCCTTAAGACAATTAGATAGTAAAATTACTGCACAAAGACCGTTAGATATATTTATTTTTAATGTTCAAAAATTAGAAGAACCCCAAATAGAAAAACATTCAGATGCACTTAACTATTTAGAAAAATTAGGGTTTAATGTAAATCCTGTTCGTATCTTGTGTGAAAATATAGATGAAGCAATTAAAGCAATTCAAAAAATTGGAGAAGATAGAGAAATATTATCTTTTGGAATTGATGGAGCAGTTGTTAAAGTAAATGATTTAGAATTAAGAGAAAAGATAGGAACTACTTTTAAAACACCTAAATGGGCAGTAGCATATAAGTATCCACCAGAAAAGAAAGAAACAAAAATAAAAGATATTGTATGTCAAGTAGGAAGAACAGGAGCAATTACACCTATGGCTATATTAGAGCCAGTTGTTGTAGCAGGTTCTAAAATATCTAAAACTACACTTCATAATGAAGACTATATTAAAGAAAGAGATATTAGAGTTGGTGATATTGCAGTTATTCAAAAGGCAGGAGATGTTATTCCAGAGGTAATAGAAGTAAATAAGCAAAAAAGAACAGGTGAAGAAGTTATATTTGAAATGCCAAAAACATGTCCTGTGTGTGGTGCACGTACTATTAGAGAAGAAGGAGAGGCAGTTTGGCGTTGTATAGGAATTGAATGTCCTGCAAAACTTTCACGTGGTATTATTCATTTTGTATCAAAAGAAGCAATGGACATTAATGGATTAGGAGAAAATATAATAGAAGAACTTATGAATAGAAATCTTATTCATAATATTGCAGACATATATAAATTAACTTTTGAGGATATTGCATCTTTAAAGAAGAATGGTAAAAAATTTGCACAAAATTTAATAGATGCAATAGAAGAAAGTAAATCTAGAGATTTATATCATGTAGTAACGGCTTTAGGGATTAGACATGTAGGGGTTAAGCTTGCAAAATCTTTAACTAAAAAGTATAAAACTATGGAAGAATTAATGAATGCAAGTGTAGAAAGTTTAGCCGAAAAAGATGATGTAGGACTTATTACAGCTCAAAGTATTTATGAATTCTTTCATCAAGATCAAACTATTGACCTAATAAATAAATTAAAAGAATATGGTGTTAATATGCAAAAATTAGATGATGAAGAAACAGATGATAGATTTGAAGGTAAAACCTTTGTATTAACAGGTTCTTTAGAAAAATATACAAGAGACGAGGCGTCAAACATAATAGAAAAATTTGGAGGAAAAACTTCATCTTCAGTTTCTAAAAAAACAGATTATGTTTTAGCGGGAGAAGATGCAGGTTCAAAATTAACAAAAGCTCAAAGCTTGGGAGTTACAGTTATTTCGGAAAATGACTTTGAGCAAATGATTAAATGAAATAATTTTGAGCAAATGATATAAAAAATAATTTTGAGCAAATGATATAAAAAAATAATTTTGAACAAATGATTAAATAAATTTGTACGAATGATTAATAAAATGATTTAGGAGAAAAGGAGAGCATATGGACGGTAAATATACATTCGAAAGATTTGAAAGAGAATTAGATGAGGGATTTGAACTATATTATACTTATGTAAGAAATAGATACTTATTATTTAAAACAAACGATAATTGTTATACGCAGAAATTATTATCAGTTCATGCAAAAAATCCGTTACCAATAATGTCTATGTTAACCAAGAAGAGAATTCATGAAATGTTCCCATTTATGGAGGACATAGAGTATAAAGTGAGACAGTAAAAAATATATCCAATAGAAGCACATATTCTATTGGATATATTTTAGTATATACAATAATGTAAGAAATATAAAAATAGCAAATGAGCTGGATAGAAAACATAAAATAAATATTTTGCATTAGGACCTCGTTTACCATTATATAAAGCAATTAACATTAATGATATACAACAACAAATTATTATAGGCAGATAATAACTATAAAATGAAATAGTAGTATCTAACATATATCTAATAACATAATTAATAATAATGCAACTTGCTACAGATATGTTTAGCCACAATTTATTTTGTCTAAAAATATAAAATAATAAAATAATGGTTACTCCAAAAGCACCATAGTCTACTCTTATAATTTGTGCAATAGCGCTTATTAAAACACAAATACTTAAGCCTAAATATTTATTTTTTATTTTATCAAATGATAAAATTGCCAAAACTCCTAAAATCATGGTAAAACCTATATTTAGTGATAATGAAGCTGAAAAAGTAGATGTAAACAACATAAAAGGTATTTGAGAAATTATTGCAAATATAAGTAATCTAAATATATATTTTTTTAAGTCTTTGGTATGTATATAACCTTGAGCTATCTGAAATGCAAAAATAGGAAAAGCAATTCTTCCAATTAAATTGTAATATGAAAAATATCCTAATGTTGCATCTCCTAAATGGTCACAGAACATAGAACATAGACCTATTAGTTTTAATACAAAACTTGTCATAACATCATTCCTTTATTATATAATTAAAAAAATTATATAATAAATTCATAAAAAAACAATATTTTTTGTGAAAAAAATATATTGCATAAATAAATCAGTTGATATAAAATAACCATATAATAAAATAAGAGATAGATTGCAAAAGAAAATTTCAAAAAAATGAGATAGGAGGATTGAAATGTCAAATATTAAAGTAGATTTAAAAAATACTAAAATAGATATGAAACAAATTATGGAATTTGCAAATAAAGTTGAAAAAATACATAAAGAATTACATCAAAAGGCAAATGATGAAAATGAATTTATTGGTTGGCTAGAGCTTCCTTCAAAGTATGATAAAAAAGAATTTGAGAGAATAAAAAAATGTGCTCAAAAAATAAGAAAAGATTCAGATGTACTATTAGTAATAGGAATAGGAGGATCATATCTTGGTGCAAGAGCAGTAATAGAAAGTTTAACACATACTTTTTATAATTGCTTAGATAAAGAACAAAGAAAGTTACCTCAAATTTTATATGCAGGCAATAATATTAGTGGTTCATATTTGAATGATATGATAGAGTTAATAGGAGATAGAAATTTATCTATAAATGTCATTTCAAAATCTGGAACTACTACAGAACCAGCTATTGCATTTAGAATGTTTAGAGAATATTTAGAAAATAAATATGGAATAAAAGAGGCTAGAAAAAGAATTTATGTTACTACAGATAGTGAAAAAGGAGCACTTAAAACATTAGCTGATGCAGAAGGATATGAGACATTTGTTATACCAAACAATGTAGGAGGAAGATATTCAGTATTAACAGCAGTTGGATTACTACCTATAGCAGTAGCTGGAGTTAATATAGATGATTTAATGAGTGGAGCAAGAATAGCACAAGAAAAATATAGTGATCAAAATTTAAAGTATAATGAGTGTTATCAATATGCAGTTGTAAGAAACATGCTTTATTCTGATTATAAAAACATAGAAATATTAGTAACATATGAGCCAAAAATGCATTATATAATAGAATGGTGGAAGCAATTATTTGGTGAAAGTGAGGGAAAAGACAGCAAAGGTATTTTCCCAGCAGGTGCAGAATTTACAACAGATTTACATTCTTTAGGGCAATATATACAAGAAGGAAGAAGAAGTTTGTTTGAAACAGTTATAAATATTGAAGAACCTACTTCAAATATAAAAATAAGAAGTGATGAAGATGATTTAGATGGATTAAATTATTTAGAGGGAAAGACATTAGATTATGTGAATAAAAAAGCAATGCAAGGCACAATACAAGCACATGTGGACGGCGATGTACCAAATATATTAATAAATATGGATAGATTAGATGCAAAAACCATAGGTCAATTAATATATTTCTTTGAACTTGCATGTGCTGTTTCTGGAAAAATACTAGGTGTAAATCCATTTAATCAGCCAGGTGTAGAAAAGTATAAAAAGAATATGTTTAAATTATTAGAAAAGCCTACGCATACAAGTCATGAAATGGGAAAGAGATATAAATAATATTAAAGAAAGGTATATATTAAAAATGCAAGAAATAATTGTAATGGCTTCAGGCAATGAAGGAAAAATAAAAGAAGCACAAGAAATATTAAAACAATATAAAATTGTACCAATGAAAGAAATGGGAGTAAATATAGATGTAGAAGAAGATGCAGATACATTCGAAGGAAATGCTATAAAAAAAGCAGAAATTATAGCAAAAGCTATTGGAAAAATGTGTATAGCAGATGATTCTGGAATAGAAATTGAGTATTTAAATGGATTTCCTGGAGTTCGTACAAAAAGATGGTTTGATGGAACTGATAGAGAAAGAAATTTAGCTATAATTGAAAAATTAAAAGATGTTCAAAAAGAGAACAGAAAAGTAAATTTTATAACTGCAATAGCAATCTCAGATGGAGAGAATACAACTGCAAAAGTAGAAAAAATACAAGGATATATATCACAAAATCCAAGAGGAAATAATGGATTTGGTTTTGATGAAATCTTTGAATTAGAAAATGGCAAAACATTAGCCGAGTTAACTGATAACGAAAAAAATCAAATAAGCAGTAGAAAAAAAGCATTAGAAAGCATAAGAAAATATTTAGAAAAAAATTAAATTAATAGTATAATAATTAAGAATATAGAGAGATAAAAAATTAAGAGGGTGAAATGAACATTTGTAAAAAGTGTTCTATTTCATCCTCTTATGAAATTGTGCAATAGAGAAATCAAAAGTTCTAAATGGCCTATGCCTACCATTTAGTGAAATTACATCATAATAAAACTTTTGGTTTCTCTATGCGAGCATACTTCCTTCCTGTCAATTCCGCTTGAGTCAGTATTATATGGAATACTCCATATATCTAAGTACCATTTGTTAAAGTAACATTTCATGCGGACAAACCAAGATGTCTTTTTACTGTCGATAGTGAGTACGCAGCCCTCTTTTAACCAGTCAAGAGGAATATATATGTCTTCCTCTTTTTTGGCATTAGAAGGATTATAGATTTTATCGTTAATTCGACAGTTACTAATTGGTTTTACAGCTGTACCGCGCTCAACGTCCTTTACGAATAACAGATTAAAATCATTTAGTGAATTCATATAAGTAATCCCCCTAAAAAGATTTGGCATAGTAAATAATAAGTTACTGCAATATAATATCATATAATTATGTAAAATGCAATATTTGAGTTTTTAAAATACTTGTAATATTACCAACAAAATTGTATTATAAAAATGTCTAAATAATAAAGGAAGTCTATATAAATCATAAATAAATATTAATATGGAGGGATGAAGATGAAAAAAGTATTAAAAATAATAGGAATTATTTTAATTATAATTGTAATAGTAGCATTAATATTAATTGGTATAGATTATTTTAGAGTACGTAATGGGGAAAAGCCGATATTAGAGTCTATGAGTCCAACAATAAAAGCGGTTGTAGTAGAAGCAAATGAAAAGAGTATGATTGTTATGGGCATTGAAGGTGAAAGTGGACTATTATCTTCAGGCTTTGGAAAAAATGGAAATATTGGCTTTAAGCAAGGACAAGAAATATTAATTTATTTTAATGGAGATATAATGACTACTTATCCTGCACAAATTGGAAATGTTGAAAAAATAGAGATTTTAAAAGAAAAGAGTGATATAGAAATACCTACTACATATTTAAGGTATTGTTATAGTTCAGAACATAATGTTAAAGTTACAGTAAATGAATTAACAACTGTGGGAATGACACTTAGTATAGTAGATACAAATGAATTACCTTATGAATACACTACTAGATATAAAATAAATAAAAAAGTAAAGAATGAAGAGTATACTGGAAAGGGAGAAAAAATAGGAGAAGATACAGAACATTCAACTTCAGGATATACTCGGAACAGGACCTGAATACATATGGAAAGAATTAGATAAAAAGATAAATATTGAAAGTCAGTATACAGCAGAGCCATTAACATATAATTTACCAAACATGACAGAAGAAAGTCATTATACGGTAGTTGGGTGGAAATTTGATTGGACAGAACTTTATGGAGAATTGGACGAAGGAGAATATGAATTTTTATTACCAACAACAGATTCGTTATACATAAGAATTAAGTTTGAAATAGATGATAAAGGTAAAATTGAATACGAGATAGAAAGTCCAAAAGAAGATACTTCAGAGTGATTGAAAAAACTGAACGTGTAGTACAAAAGCAAGTGATTTCTTGAAAATTACTTGCTTTTATGTTATCATAATTTTGCATATATGAAGTAAAAAAATATAGTATTATAAAAATGATTTTTATAAACTAAGTATATGTAAGGATGGAAGGGAAAAATTATGAGTTTTATAAATATAAAAATACCAAAAATAAAATTTAAAAAACTAAAGATAGATAATAATATAATAGATGACTTACAATACATAGATTATGAAAAATTAGAAAGGAAAAACATAAAACATAGAAATACACCATATGAAGATATGACGAATTATAAAACAGTAAAGGAGTTTTTCTTAAAATCAATAAAAGAATATGCAAATAATCCATGTATATTGGAGAAGCCCAGCCATAAAGAAGAATATAAAACAATTACATATAAACAATTTGGTGAAGATGTAATTGGACTTGGAACTGCATTAATAGATATGTTAAATCTTAAAGGCAAAAGAGTAATTATAATTGGAGAAACACAATATGAATGGTATATTTCATATATGGCTATGTTATGCGGTGTAGGAATAGCAATTCCTACAGATAAGGAATTACCTGTAAATGAATTAACCAATATAGTGCTTCGTTCTAATGCTTCTGCAATTATTTATTCTAAGAAGTTAGAGGGTAATATAAAAAAAGTAAAAGATAAGGATTTAGGAATAAAATATTTTATAGAAATGAAGTCAAATGATGAAATAGATGGAAATGAAGTGGGATTAAATTATTTAGTAGAAGAAGGAAAAAAACTAGTTGAAAGTGGAAAAAACTTTTTCGAAAAAATAGAAATTGACCCTGAGGAATTTAAAATACTATTCTTTACTTCAGGAACAACATCTAATTCAAAAGGCGTTATGCTAAATAATAGAAATTTGGCAGAAAACATAAATGCTGTATCTGCATATGTAAAAATATATCCAGTAGATAGACTATTTTCAGTTTTACCATTACATCATTGTTATGAATCTACAATAGGTTTCTTATTACCAATAGCAACAGGTGCTTCAATTGCCATATGTGAAGGTCTAAAATATATTGTACCAAATATACAAGAAGCAAAGCCTACAGGAATATTAACAGTACCATTACTTGTTGAAAGTTTATACAAAAAAATAAATGAAAAGATAGTAAAAAGTAAAAAAGATAAATTAATTAATACAATGATTTCTATTACCAATGCTTTAAAGAAAACAGGAATAGATATAAAGAGAAAAGTATTTAAAGAGATATATGATAATTTAGGTGGTAATTTAAGAATTATAGTATCGGCAGCAGCACCAATAGATAAAAAAGTAGGTGTATGGTTAGAAAATATTGGTATTAGCTTTTTACAGGGTTATGGCTTAACAGAAACAGCACCGATATCAGCATTAACACCAGAATATAATCCATGTATAGGTTCAGTTGGAAAGCCAATTGTGCAAGCTGATGTAAAAATAGAAAATCCAAACGAAAATGGTGAAGGAGAAATATTAATAAAAACGCCAACTTTAATGATTGGTTATTATCAAGATGAAGTAGAAACTAAAAAGGCGATAGATGAAGATGGTTACTTCCATTCAGGAGATGTAGGCTATATTGATGAAGAAGGTTATATTTTTATTACCGGAAGGAGTAAAAATGTAATAGTAACACAAAATGGTAAAAATATTTATCCGGAAGAAATAGAAATGTTATTAGATAAAGAAGATGAAATTAAAGAGTCAATGGTATATGGAAAAAAGCCAGAAGCACAAAGTAAAAAAGAAGAAAAAGAACTTATTATAACAGCAAGGGTAATACCAGATTATACTAAAATAGAAGAAATATATGGAAAGCTTTCAAAAGAAGAAATATATGATGTAATATGGAAGAAAATAAAAGATGTAAATAAAAAATTAACATCATATAAGGCTGTAAAAAATCTTGAAATAAAAGAAGGCGAATTTGAAAAAACTTCAACAATGAAGATAAAAAGGTATAAAGAATTAAGTAACCAAAATTAGTATGTAAAGTACATAAGTGTCCAATATGTAGTAAAGCAAGAAATTATTTGATAATTTCTTGCTTTTATGATATTATATTATAGCAAAAATAACTTGATTAATTATAGTATCAAACAAATTGGAGAAAAAAATGAATTATAAAATTACGAATGGTTCTGTATCTTATGGAGCGGAAACCATTTTAGAAGAAATAAATTTTGAAGTTAAAGATAGAGAAAAAGTTGCAATAGTAGGTAGGAATGGAAGCGGAAAAACTACTTTATTAAAAGCACTTATAAATAACGAACTTCTTTCAGAAGGGATAGGAACAGATAAATTCAGCATATACAAAGAAAGTGTAAAAGAAATAGGCTATCTTAAACAAATTGACTTTGAAGATGATAGTATAACTATGCTAGATGAAATATTAAAGGTATATGAACCAATAATTGAATTAGAAAAAAAATTAGAAAATTTAGTTGTTGAAATGCAAAATAATAGTTCAGAAGAATTAGCAAAAGAATATTCTAAAACTCTTGATAAATATGAACTTTTAGATGGTTATACATATAAAAAAGAATATGAAACGGCAATTAGTAAATTTGGTTTTACAAATGACGATAAATATAAAAAGATAAGTGAATTTTCAGGAGGACAAAGAACTAAAATTGCTTTTATAAAATTACTTTTAAGTAAGCCAGATTTATTACTTTTAGATGAGCCAACAAACCATTTGGATATAACTACTATTGAATGGTTAGAAAGTTATTTAAAAGATTATCCAAAGGCTGTTGTTATAGTTTCACACGATAGAATGTTTTTAAATAAAATTGTAAATAAAATTTATGAAATAGAGTATGGAGCTATTACAGAATATAGTGGTAACTATGAATTTTTTGAAAGACAAAAAAGAGTAAATTATGAAAAACAGCTTAAAGACTTTGAATTTCAACAAAAAGAAATAAAAAGATTAAATGATATAGCTGATAGATTTAAGTTTAAGCCAACAAAAGCAAAGATGGCATTGTCTAAATTAAAACAAATTGAAAGAATGGTAAAAATAGAGGAACCTAATAAATACGATTTAAAATCATTTAAAGCAAATTTTGAAATTAATATAGAAAGTGGAAATAATGTTTTAACAGTAAAAAATTTAGAAATAGGATATAAAGAAGTTTTAGCAAAGTGCACATTTAATCTATATAAAGGTCAAAAGCTAGGAATAATTGGAGGAAATGGAACAGGAAAGTCTACTTTACTAAAAACATTAGTAGGGGAAGTAAAACAAATAGACGGAAGTTTTGAATTTGGTCATAATGTGCAAATAGGATATTTTGACCAGCAAATGCTTGGGGTAGATCCTGAGAAAACAGTATTTGATGAGTTCTTAAATGAATTCCCAACACTTACAACAACGCAGGTAAGAAATTCTCTAGCTGCATTTATGTTCACTGGAGATGACGTATTCAAGAAAGTAAGAATGCTTTCAGGAGGAGAAAAAGTAAGACTTTCAATTAGTAAAATATTAAAAAAAGGAGCAAATCTTTTAATACTTGATGAACCTACAAACCATATGGATATTGTAGGGAAAGAATCTTTGGAAAATATGTTAAAAGAATATAAAGGAACCTTAATATTTGTTTCTCACGATAGATTTTTTGTAAACAAAATAGCGGATTCAATTTTGAGTTTTGAAAATGGAACGACAAAATTTTATCCGTATGGATATGAGTATTATTTGGAAAAAAGAGATGAAAATGCAGTTCAAGAAATAGCACCAAAACAAGAAAAGGCAAAAAAAGAATATATAAATCCATTAAAGGAAAAGGAAAAATTGGAAAGAAAAATAAAAAGGGCAGAAGAAGAAATAGCTAAGAGAGAACTTGAAAGGTCTAATTTGCAAGATGAACTTTCAAAGGAAGAAGTATATTCAGATTATATAAAAGTTGGGGAAATTCAAGATAAAATAGATTTATTAAATAAAGAGATTGATGAATTTATGCTTTCATGGGAGAAGTGTCAGGAAGAAATAGAAAAGTTAAATTGGAAAGGATAATTAATGAAAATACAAGAGTTAAAAGAGTGGTTTTTAAAAAACGCTAAATGGATAGTATTATTTTTAGCTATAATAGGATTTTTAGCTTTAGCTGAAAATGTATGGAATAAAGAAATTATGAGTTTAGACATTGTTGGATATAAAATTATTTCTACTGTTTTAATTTCGGAATTTATGACACCTATAGCAAAATTAATAACAAATTTAGGAGGTGCACTCTTTTTAATTTTTATAGCCATAACATTATTAGTGCTTATAAAAAATAAGAAAATAGGACTATCTATATGTTCAAATTTAGTAATTGTAACAGTGTTAAATATATTATTAAAAAATATATTGCAAAGACCTAGACCAACAGAATTTAGATTAATAGATGAAAGTGGATACAGTTTTCCATCAGGTCATTCAATGGTAAGTATGGCATTTTATGGATTTTTAATTTATCTAATATATAAAAATGTAAAGAATAAGAAAATTAAATGGGCATTAATAATTATTTTAAGTATATTGATATGCTTTATAGGTATAAGCAGAATATACTTGGGAGTGCATTATACAAGCGATGTGTTAGGTGGATTTTTAATATCAATTTCATATTTAGTAATATATGCAAGTATTATAAAAAAATTCATGTTTGCAAGTTCACAGACAACAAAGTAAAATAGAAAATTATAAATTTTTTTGACGAAAATTGAAACTTTTTTTTGATAAATGGAACTATATAGATGTAAGTATTTTATAAAAAAATAGATTAAAATGTCTAAAATTGTTGGTAGAAAACATATTTGAATAAAACTATTGTATTTTTTTAAAATTGTAATATAATAGATACACTGTGGAGGTAAAGCATTAACATGGGAAGAATAATTTTTTTTCATGATTATATAGCTTACTTAGCAGAGCAAGAAAGGAATATTTTAATATGGAAGAGAGCTTATATAGTATTGGAATAGAAAGGGAAGGGTTAAGGTGTGATGAAAATGGAAATTTATCTCAAAAACCACATCCACAAGCTTTCTATGATAGGAAGAAGAATAATTTTATAACAACAGATTGGGGAGAAGCACAAATGGAATTAAGAACTCCAGTGTGCAAAGATACAAATGAATGTTATGAGAAACTAAACGAAATTACAAATGTTGCTTTATGCGAATTAAATAATCAGCAGGAGGTTATGTGGCCATATAGTATGCAATGCATACTTCCAAAAGAGGAAGATTTCCCATGGGGAAATTATGGAACATATATGTATGAATATGAGTATGAAATGTATTTATATAAAAAGTATGGTTATAAAATGCATTGTATGTCAGGTATACATGTTAATTGTTCTTTTAGCAATGTATTGTTTGAAAAAATAAAAGCAACATACAAAAGTATACCACAAAATTTAGATGACGCATATTGTAAAATAATGAGAGTTTTTATGAAAAGAGCTTGGATATTAATGTATTTCTTTGGAGCAACTCCTTTACAACTTGATGGGGAGGAAAAAAGTAAAATATCAATAAGAAATTCAGAAAAAACAGGTTTTACAAACACGAAAAAAATAGAAATAGATTTAACAAGTAAAGAAAAATATATAAATTCAATAAGAAAATTAATAAATGAAGGAACTATTAAAGCAGCTACAGAGGTATATTTGCCAATTAGAGTAAAGTCTATAGATAAAAATGATGTACTTAAGGAACTTGAAGAACAACCAATAAATCATATAGAAGTTAGATTATGTGATATTAATCCTTTTGATAAATGTGGTATAAATAAAGAGCAAATGGATATAGTAGTCTTATTTTTAATAAAATGTCTTATTGAAAATGAGGATGATGTAAAGGGGTACAATTATAAGCAAATTGCAAAAGATGGTTTTAATAAAGAGCAAATAGAGCAACTTGCTCAAGAATTAGACTCATATAAGGAAATAAATGAGACATTAGAACTTGAATTTAAAGAAACTATTGAAAAATATCAAAAAGATATTCAAAATGGAGAAGCAACAATAGCAGAAAGAGTAGTAAAATTAGCTCATAGTGAAGGTTTATTAAATGCAATTTTAAATCTTGCTAAAAAGTATAGTGAAGAAGCGGAAAAAATGAGGTATAAAATAACTGGACATGCTAATCTAGAGCCATCAACACAAATATTAATAAAAGATGCTATTTCAAGAGGTGTTGACTATAAAATCATTGATGAAAAGAAAAGCTTTGTAGAATTTAGCAATGGAGATGTAAGAGAGTGTGTAATTCAAGCATCAAAAACATCTAAGGATTCATATATATATCCTTTTATTACTGATGATAAAATGTATGCCAAAAGAATAATGATTGAAAATGGCATAGATACTCCAATGTGCATATATATTAATAAGAAAATGAATCAAGAAAAGATAGGAAAAGTGATAAAATCTTTAGTAGGTAAAAAAGTAGTTGTAAAACCTAGAACCACAAACTATGGTGACGGCATTACAATTATTGACAATCCAGCTACAGAAGAAGTTTTGAAGAATGCAATAGAGTATGCATTTTCTTTTGACGAAGATGTTTTAATAGAAGAATACGTTAAAGGAAACGAATATAGATTTTTGGTATTAGATGGAAAATGTATTCATGTATCTTGGAGAAGACGTACAAGTGTTGTTGGAGATGGCGTATCTACTATACAACAATTAATAGATAAAAAGGTAAATAGTCTATTATACACGAGATTTAATAGAAAAATAGTTGTAAATCAACTTATGTTGGATTATCTTTCAGAGCAAGGATATTCATTAGAATATGTGCCTTCAAAAGATGAAAGAATATACCTTCATAAAATTTCAAATGTAAGTAAGGGTGGAGAGGCAGTAGGAGTAAACGAAATAATGCCAGATTACTTTAAAAAGATTGCAGAAAAACTTGTTAAAGCATTTAATGCAAAAATATGTGGAGTTGATATTATAATAGATGATTTAAATTCAACAAATTACAAAGTTATAGAATTAAATGATAATCCTGGTTTCCTTTCAAATGAATATCCAGTTGAAGGACAAGGAGTAAAAGTCGGAATAGAAATTCTTAAGTTTTTGAATTTAATAAAAGATTAAAAAGGAAAAAGTTCATTTTAAACAATATAAAAATATATAGAAATTAAAAATAATTTCTATATATTTTTTTAAACTTGTAACCTTTTTAAAATAAATGGTATTATATTAATGAAAGTGCTTTTATAGGAGTTTAGATCTAAATTGAATGATAATAAAATAATTAAAGATTTTAAATGTAACAAAAACTTAAATATTGAGGAAATAATAGAAACATATAATAACTATCTCTACACAATTATTAATAAATTTATTTCTAATCAAGAGGATATAGAGGAAGTTTTATCAGATGTATTTGTTGTATTATGGAATAATTGTAATAATAACAAAGTAGATGAGAATGTAAAAATAAAGCCATACTTGGTGGGGATAACAAAGAATTTGGTAAAGAAAAAGTATAGAATTTACAATATGCAAGTTTCTGTAAAAAGTATGGATGAATTAGAGGTAGAAATTCAAGACAATTATGATATTTCGCTATTAGCGGAAAATAATGAGAAAAGTAAAATTATTCTTGAAGTACAAAATAGTATGAAAGAAGAAGAACAAAAGATTTTTATTATGTTTTATTACCAGAACCAAAAAGTAAAAGATATTGCTAAAGTTCTTAATATATCAGTTTCGAAAGTAAAGATAGTACTTCATAGATTAAGAAATTTAGTAAAGAAAAAATTGAAAGAAAGAGGGTATGACTATGGAAAATAATGAATTAAATAAAACAATAATAGATAAGGTGAGAAGTAAAGTAGTTGTATCTAATTTAGAAAGAGAGGAAAAAATGAAATTAAGTAAAAGAAAACAAGTTATTTCAGTAGTAGCAGTATTAATGGTATTTTTATTAGGAGGAGTTGCTACAGTAAATGCTGCAACAAATGGCAAACTAGTAGAAGAGATAAAAGGTACATTAAAGGTATTCTTTGTAAAGGCAGATAATGGAACAATGCAATTAACTTATGAAGGTGAAAGTGAAGAACTACCAGAGGGTGAAGAACAACCAAGTGTAACATATAGTATTACAGGTGATTCAGATTTAGAAGTTGAAAAATATTATGTAAAAACGAATGTTATAAATAGTGATGATTTAACTAATAGTGAGGCAATGGAACAAGGAATTGTAGTACGATACGAAAATAAATAAAATATAATTTATTAAAAATGCTAGTTAGTGAATTATAACTTATATATGCAAGTGATTATTTAGATAGTCACTTGTATTTTATTTTTACATGAAAAAACTTTTAAACTTTGAAAAACTGTTTAAGTATAAATCATTTAATTCTATTTACATTTGACATAAAAAGTATTATAATATAGCCTATAAATTGGTTATTGCACAACCGAGTATAAAAATATACGGGGGAGTGCAATTCCTCCGTAAATCTTTTTAGGAGGAAAAAATATGTCAGTATTAACAGTAATGCCTAAATTTCGATATCCTTGCTCGAGGCAGTTTCCTTTTGATGAAACTGCCGAAGAAATAGTGAGGGCTATCGAAAAGCGGAATTGGAAAGTACCGGGTATAACAGTTGAGTTTGAAACTAATGGCTCTGGAGAAGAAAAATATCAGGAGGTTCAGTATATTACAGGAGATAACTTCAAACTGTACTTTTGCCGAGGTCAAGGAAATTTTGATGATGGCTCGCATAATTCGGCAGCACTTGAAACTATTTGTATTCCGAAGCAAATGATTGAGGTTTATGAAGACGAATCGGGACCGAGGTATTATTTGTATGTAGGTAAGGATTGGGAGGCGGATAAAAAGTGGTTTATGAATTCTATCAAAATAAATGCTAAACTCTTTAAAGAGCCACGAAGATATCTGGTATACCATGGCAAGCATAATGCCGATAGTCGGAGAGCCAAAGAGTTAGTTGCTCGTAGTGATTTAGGACGAGAGTACTTACCTATAGGTGACGAGCCGTTTTGGATTAATCTTGAGCAGAAGTTTAATGAGTTTACAATATGGTTAAAAGAAAATGTTCTCGACTATATTCTTACATTTCCAGAAGCAGATGTTATACAGCCACCAACACCAATGGAAGAACTTATTCCATACGAAGGTCCATGGAAGACAATTTTTAGTATATGTGGGTCACGAGATGCAGAAAGAATAGAAATAGGTATGGAAAACCCAAAAAAGTTGATTCCGAAAGCACGACATGCATATTTTGGTAATGGAAGCCGATTAGTACCATTAAGTGTTCAGAATAAAGGTAAGTTCCCCAAGATAGCATATGACGGTTTTATTTGGTGTGATGTAAATCAGGAAGGTAATGTCACTAAAAATTCAAAATTTGTAGATGAAGTACGGAGTGAGATGTCTCCTTACCCTTATTTTAGTTCTTGGTACATTGTTGCCATAAAACTCAAATATGCAAATGGTGTTTATGTGGCAGATAATTCAAAGTATGAGGAAACACGGGAAAAACTTTTTGAGGCTATAGCTCCGCGTGAAAGGCTCACAGATGAGGAACTTAATAGTGCAATTGCCGAAAGGGGAGCGACTATTGTTCCTGTTACCGAATATAAGGGCAATTACAAAGAGCCAATAGTTCTTATTAACCGTGAATTAGACTTTGATGAAATTGATTGGATTAAAGAAGTTAAAAATCTTGATGAGTAATACTGATGTTGGACTCCTGGAGATAATCTCTGGGAGTCCATTAAACTAATAGTGAGGCAATGGAACAAGGAATTATAGTGCAATACGAAAGTAAATAAAATATAATTTTATTAAAAATGCTAGTTAGTGAATTATAACTTATATATGCAAGTGATTATTTAGATAGTCACTTGTATTTTATTTTTATATGAAAAAACTTCATAAAATTTAAAAGTTTTTTCATAATTTTGAAAAAACTTGACTATAATAATATAAAAGAGTATAATAAAAGTAGTTGGAGGAAAGTTTATGGAGAGAATAAAAAGAGAAAATTATTTATCTATATTAAAAAATTTCAAAGATGAGCAAATTATAAAAGTGATAACAGGAATTAGGAGATGTGGTAAATCTACTTTATTAGAGCTATTTCAAGACTATTTAAAAGAAAATGGAGTAGAAGATAATCAAATTATATCAATCAATTTTGAGGATGCAGATTATGAAGAATTACAAGATAGAAAAAAGTTATATAATTATTTAAAATCAAAATTAGTAAAAGGCAAAAAAACATATATATTTTTGGATGAAATCCAAAATGTTGATGAATTTGAAAAAACAGTAGATAGTCTTTTTATTAATAAAAGTGTGGATTTATATATAACTGGTTCAAATGCGTATCTTTTATCATCAGAACTTGCAACGTTACTTACAGGAAGATATATAGAAATTAAAATGTTGCCTTTATCATTTAAAGAATATATGTCAGCATTTGAAGATAAAACAGATTTATCAAGGAAATTTAGAGATTATTTACAATACAGTTCATTTCCACAGGCTACCCAATTATTTAAAATTAATCCACAAAACATTAATTTATTTTTAGATGGAATATACAATACTATTTTATTTAAAGATGTAATGCAAAGAAGGGGAATAACAGACAAGAACACATTAGAGAGAGTAACTAAATATTTATATGATAATATAGGAAATAGAACTAGTATGAAAAATATAAGTGACAATATAGAAGGATTAGAAAAAAATAATTCATATAACACAGTTTCAACATATGTGCAAGCATTAATAGATAGTTATATTGTATATAAAGCAAATAGGTATGATATAAAAGGAAAAGAGTTTTTAAAAACTCAAGAAAAATATTATGCAGTAGATATAGGACTTAGATATTATATGTTAGGTCAAGGTTCTGGTAAAGATATGGGACATATATTAGAAAATGTAGTTTATTTGGAACTATTAAGACGAGGATATGAAGTTTATATTGGAAAGTATGACGATTTAGAAGTGGATTTTGTAGCAAAAAATCCAGAAAATACAATATATTATCAAGTGGCATTAACCACAAGAGAAACAGCTAATGGTAGTATATTAGAAAGAGAATTAGCTCCATTGAAAAAAATAAATGATAATTATCCTAAATATATATTAACATTAGATGATGATTTAAATGCTGATTTTGATGGAATAAAGAAAATTAATGTAATAGATTGGTTGCTTAATGATTAATTAGCGTTAAATTATGTAGTTCTATTTACATTTGACATAAAAAGTATTATAATATAGCCTATAAATTGGTTATTGCACAACCGAGTATAAAATTATACGGGGGAGTGCAATTCCTCCGTAAATCTTTTTAGGAGGAAAAAAATATGTCAGTATTAACAGTAATGCCTAAATTTTTATATCCTTGCTCTAGGCAGTTTCCTTTTGATGAGACTGCCGAAGAAATAGTGAGGGCTATCGAAAAGCGGAATTGGAAAGTACCGGGTATAACAGTTGAGTTTAGAACTAATGGCTCTGGAGAAGAAAAATATCAGAAGGTTCAGTATATTGCCGGAGATAACTTCAAACTGTACTTTTTCCGAGGTCAAGGAAATTTTGATGATGGCTCGCATAATTCGGCAGCACTTGAAACTATTTGTATTCCGAAGCAAATGATTGAGGTTTATGAAGACGAATCGGGACCGAGGTATTATTTGTATGTAGGTAAGGATTGGGAGGCGGATAAAAAGTGGTTTATGAATTCTATCAAAATAAATGCTAAACTCTTTAAAGAGCCACGAAGATATCTGGTATACCATGGCAAGCATAATGCCGTTAGTCGGAGAGCCAAAGAGTTAGTTGCTTATGGTAATTTTGGAAGAGAGTATTCACCTATAGGTGACGAGCCGTTTTGGATTGATCTTGAACAGAAATTTAATGAGTTTACAACATGGTTAAAAGAAAATGTTCTTGATTACATCCTTACGTTTCCAGAAGCAGATGTTATACAGCCACCAACACCAATGGAAGAACTTATTCCATACGAAGGTCCATGGGAAACAATTTTTAGTATATGTGGGTCAAGCGATGCAGGAAGAATAGAAATAGGTAAAATAGACCCAAAACTTTTGATTCCTAGCGCACGACATGCATATTTTGGTAAAAGTAATCGATTAGTATCATTAAGTATTCAAAATAAAGGTAAGTTCCCCAATGTAGCATATGACGGTTTTATTTGGTGTGATGTAAATCAGGAAGGTAATGTCACTAAAAATTCAGAATTTGTATATGAAGTGCGGAATGGCATGACTCCTTACTCTCTTTCTAATTCTTGGTACATTGTTGCCATAAAACTCAAATATGCAAATGGTGTTTATGTGGCAGATAATTCAAAGTATGAGGAAACACGGGAAAAACTTTTTGAGGCTATAGCTCCACGTGAAAGGCTCACAGATGAGGAACTTAATAGTGCGATTGCCGAAAGGGGAGCGACTATTGTTCCTGTTACCGAATATAAAGGCAATTACAAAGAGCCAATAGTGCTTATCAACCGTGAATTAGACTTTGATGAAATTGATTGGGTTAAAAAAGCTGAAAATCTTGATGAGTAATACTGATGTTGGACTCCTAGAGATAATCTCTGGGAGTCCATTAAACTAATAGGGACGGGGTTAAATAGTTTAGTGGAAATATATTAAAAATATTTGCAAAACATTAAGATATTATTTATTTAGTAACATTTTGTGGGGACCAGCAAATTATAGCTTGTAAAAAAATTTATTTTGTAAAACTTGTTTTGCATAAATAAATTTTTTTTACAAGCTATTATGTAGCTGGGAGTTACTAAATAAATAATATCTTAATGTTTTGCAATAGAGTAATCAAATCCACTAAACTATTTAACCCCGTCCCTATTAGTTTAATTGTTTACAATCTAACATATTTATTGTATAATATGTAATGTACTAAAAAAGGCAATATAGAAAGGAAAAATTATGTTAGAATTAAAAGATATTTGTTTTACAAGGGAAAATAAAAAAATATTAGACCATGTTAGCCTAAACATAGATACTGATAAATTTGTTGTTATTACAGGACCAAATGGTTCAGGTAAATCTACGCTGGTTAAAATAATTATGGGAATTGAGAAGCCAGATGAAGGAAAAGTTTTATTAGAAGGAAAAGATATTACAAATTTATCTATTGATGAAAGAGCAAAAATGGGTATAGGTTTTGCATTTCAGCAACCAGTTAAATTTAAGGGAATAACAGTATATGATTTATTAAAATTATCTTCTGGAAAAGAATTAAATAAAAGCGAAGCCTGTGATATTTTATCAAAAGTAGGGTTATGTGCTAAAGAATATGTAGATAGAGAAGTAAATGGTTCTTTATCAGGTGGGGAACTAAAAAGAATAGAAATTGCAACAGTAGCTGTACGTAATTCAAAATTTACTATTTTTGATGAACCAGAGGCAGGAATTGATTTATGGAGTTTTCAAAGTTTAATAAAAATATTTGAAGATATGAGAAAAATAGTAAGGGGAACTACTCTTATAATTTCACATCAAGAACGTATTTTAAATATAGCAGATGAAATTATTTTGATGAAAGATGGAAAAATAGAAGCAGAAGGAAGCAAAGAAGATTTATTAGGAAAAGTACTAGAAAGACCTATATGTTGTAAGTTAGGAGGTAGTAAAGACAATGGATAAAATAGATGTTAACTTATTACATGAAATTACTGATATGCAGGGAGAAACTTTTGAAGGTGCTTATAACATTCGTAAAAATGGAGCAGGTATTGAAAGAAAAGTAACAGATAATGTTAATATTGTAACTAAAAAAGAGGTATCGGGAATAGATATTTATGTTAAAGAAAATACGAAGTTTGAATTTATTCATATACCGGTAATTATTACAGAAAGTGGATTAAATGATGTAGTTTACAATGATTTTTATATTGGAAAAAATGCAAATGTTGTTATAGTAGCAGGTTGTGGAATTCATAATGACCATCATAAAGATTCACAACATGATGGAATCCATCGTTTCTTTTTAGAAGAAGGTGCTAAAGTAAAATATATAGAAAAACATTATGGCGAAGGAAGTGGCACAGGAAAAAGAATTTTAAATCCAGTTACAGAGGTTTATTTAAAAGAAGGAGCAACTTTAGAAATGGAGTCAACACAAATAAAAGGAGTGGACTCTACAGTAAGAGAAACAAAGGGTGTATTGGAAAAAAATACTAACTTTATTGTTACTGAAAAAATTATGACACATGGAAAACAATATGCAAAAACAATTTTTAATGTAGATTTAAACGGAGAAAATGCTAGCACTAAAGTAACTTCAAGGTCAGTTGCTACAGAAAATTCAGTGCAACAATTTGAATCAAAAGTAACTGGAAACACTAAATGTTTTGGACATGTTGAGTGTGATGCAATTATTAAAGATAAAGGAAAGGTAATTGCAATTCCGGAAATTATTGCAAATGATGTTAATGCAAATTTAATTCATGAAGCAGCTATTGGAAAAATTGCAGGAGATCAACTTATGAAATTAATGACTTTAGGGTTAAATGAAAAAGAGGCAGAACAAGCTATTATTGATGGCTTTTTAAAGTAAAATAAATGACTTGAAAAAGAGTATAATAAAAAGGATTGCTAATGGAATATAATAAATGGTTTGATATAAAACAAAATAAAATGATTAAAAAATAGAAAATGGTTTAAAAATTAGTTAAATAATTTTTCAAACCATTTTTTCATGTTAAATAATAATTCATCTAAAGAATATGAGCTTTCATTTCTAAAATATTTTAAAATTTCCATTAATATTCCATTCATAAGAAATGAGATATTAAGTTCAAGATATTTATCATTGTAAGAATCTTTTAAGGCATTATATACTTTTTGACTAGCTATTTTTTTTAATTCTTCCAAAAATAGAAGAGATTCATCAGCAGAAAGTAGTAATTTATATGTTTCTTCATTGTCTTTCAAACATTGGATAATATTGTCGAAATAATTTATAATATCTTGTTTAGAATACAATTTCAAATCATCACTACATAAAAGTTCAATTGTTTGTAATTGATAGTCATGAGCTACTTCATATATATTATCATAATGTGTATAAAATGTACTTCTAGTTAGTCCAGCTCTATTAACTAATTCTGTAACAGTTATTTTGTCTAATTGTTTTTTCTCATTAATTAGTTCAGCAAAAGTTTTTTTGATTAAATTTCTAGTTTTAACAGAAGAAGAATTTAGACATTGTACTTTCATAGTAAATTTCATTCCTTTCTTGCTTTTTTTCAAGGCGTATATAGTAATGAAAAATTCAAGCTATAATCCTTTCTATAAGAGCAAAATATAAAACATTATAACACACTTTTATTAAAACATAAAGACAATTTCATTAAAAGTGTCTAAATTTAGACACTTTTATTAAGTTTATACTTCCATTGGAATAATAATGAGAGTATAATATAACGCAGGCAAAAAAGAAAGGAAGGATTTATCTTGAGGAAAATTACAGATTTTATAATAAACAAAAGACATTTTATTTTAGTTTTATTTATAGTCCTTACAATAATTGCAGCTATATTATCATCAAATGTAAAAATTAATCATGATATAGCCAAATATATGCCAGATACATCAGAAACAAGAATTGGTATGGACATTATGGAAGAAGAATTTTCTGATACTGAAACAAGTACTCTGAATTTGATGTTTGAAAATTTAGAAGATGAAAAGAAATTAGATATAAAAAGTAATTTGGAAAATATAAACGGAGTAGAAAGTGTAGATTATGATAGTTCTGAAGACTATAATAAGGAAAATTATACCTTATATGTTATTACAGTAGATGATAAATCTGATTCTAAAACGGCAACAGATGTATACAACGAAATAACAAAGGAATATAAGGACTATACAATTTATACTAGTGGAAATGTATCTGAAACTAATAAAACAGTATTACCATTTTGGATTATTGTGCTTGCAGTTGCTTGTGCTCTAGTTATTTTACTTATAATGTGTGAATCTTATGTAGAACCATTTCTTTTCTTAACATCTATATTGATGGCAGTAGTGCTAAATAAAGGAACCAATATTATATTTCCAAATGTATCACATATTACCAATGCAATATCAGCAATATTGCAAATGGCACTATCAATGGACTACTCAATAATGTTAATGAATAGGTATGACCAAGAAAAGAAAGTCGAAAAAGATAATGTAAAAGCAATGAAAAATGCTTTATATAAAGCATTTCAAGCTATATCAAGTAGTTCTGTTACAACAATAGTTGGTCTTTTAGCATTAGTATTTATGAGTTTTAAAATTGGAAAAGATTTAGGATTTGTGTTAGCTAAAGGAGTATTATTTAGTTTAGTTTGTATTTTCTTTGTACTTCCAGCTTTAATACTAATGTTTGATAAATGGATAACAAAAACCAAAAAGAAAAGTCCAAATATTAAGTTAAATAAATTAGGCAAATTAAGCTATAAAATGAGATTTATTGCTGTTCCACTATTTCTTATAGTATTTGCTATAAGTTTTGCAATGAAGGGAAATTTAGGAATTGATTATACAGATTCACAAACAGATGAAATAAGTGAAGTATTTGATGAAAATAATCAAATAGCTATAATATATAAAAACGAAGATGAAGCAAAAATTTCAAAATGTTTAGATGAGCTAGAGAGTGAAGAAAAAATAGACGAAGTATTAGCTTATGGCAATACAATTAATGAAAAATTACCATATGATAAATTGAATGACAAATTAAATGAACTAGATTCAGATGTTAACATTGAAGATTATTTATTAAAAATAGTATATTATGATTATTATAATCCAGATGGAAGAGAACAGTTGACCTTCAATGATTTTATAAATTTTATTGAAGAAGAGGCATACAACAACGAAAAGACAAATGAAAAAATAGATGCTAAAACTAAATATGACATTACAAGATTAAAAAACTTTGTTACAGAGCCTTCTATGAATAAAAAAAGAACATCAAGTGATATAGCAAGTATATTAGAAATAGATAAAAGCAAAATAGATGACATTTTTATTTATTATCTTTCTAAAAATAATAATACACAAATTAGTTTAAATGAATTTATTAATTTTATGAACAAAGACGTTTTAACAAATGGAAAATATGCTAGTAAAATTGATAGTGCAAGTAGAAATAAATTAAATACTTTGTCAAAATTTACAAATAAACAAATATTACAAAAGAAAATGGCAAGTAAGGAAATGGCAGAAATCTTTGGAATTGATAGTAATACAATGAATGAATTGTATAAATATTATATTCTTGTAAATGACATTGATACAAAAATGACAATTTCAGAATTTTCAAATTTTGTATTAAATGATGTATTAAAAGATAGTAATTATACAAATAGTTTTGATAAAGAAACAATTCAAAATATAAAATTATTAGCAACATTTAGTGATAAAAATACAATTAGCAAACAGATGAATTCTAAAGAATTATCTAGTTTGTTGGGAATAGAAGAAGAAAAAGTTAATCAATTATTACTTTTAAAATATAGTAATGAAAATAATTTAACAAAGTTAAGTGTAACAGAATTTATATGTAACACAATAGCTATAAAAAATAACACTCATTATTTAGATGGAGTAGATGTAAGCAAATTAGAAAATGTGTTAGTGTTTGCTCAAAATAAAAATAATATTAATACAACGAAAATGAATAAAGCAGGTTTAAGCAAAATATTTGATAGTTTTGGAAAAGGACTTGTAGATAATGTATATTTACTTGCAGGGTTACCAGATGAAAAAACAATGACACCTCAAGAATTTGTAAATTTAGTTTTAGATTTTTGTACTAATAAAAGTGCAGATATGAGCAATTTTACAGTAGACAAAAATACTGTTGATACTTTAAAACTATTAAAGTTAATAATAGATGATAGTGTTTCTAGCACTAAAATTAAATATACAGCTAAACAATTGTCTCAAATATTAAATATGGACGTAAGTCAAATGTATAAATTATATAGCTTAATTGACTATACAAATGGAAATATAAGCAAATGGACTGCTACACCTAATGAAATTGTAAAATTAATATTAGATAATAATAGTGCTGATGAAGCGACCATAAAACAACTACAGTTATTATCTACTATTATGACAAGTACTATAAATAATAAAAGTTTTACATATCAAGAACTTTCTAAAATTATAGGAATAGAAAGTAGTAACACAAAAAACATATATACCTTATATGTTTCAAGTAAAAATAATACAAGTTTAACACCACAAGAGTTTGTAAACTTTGTACTTACACACCAAAATGATGCTACTCTTGCTAGCAAAATAAGTAAAAGTACTATTAATGATTTAACTTTATTGCAATCAGCTATGAATGGAGTAATGAATAATAAAAAATATAATACAAGTGAATTATCTTCATTATTAGGAATAGATAAAGAAAATGTAAATTTACTTTATGGTCTATATAATTCTAAATATATAAATAAAAATTTAAGCATATCATTAAAAGAATTTATTAATTTTCTACTTGAGGATGTAACTAAAAATAGTGAGTATGCAAGTAATTTTAGTAATGAACAAATCTCAAAGCTAAATACAGTAAATAGCATTATGAATGCTACAATAAATAATACTAAATATAATGCAGATGAAATATTTGTTATTATTAATAATTTAAGTGATTCTGTAGAAAAAAGCACTGTAGAAATGCTTTATACTTATTATGGAAGTAACAAGCAGTATAATAACGCATGGAAAATGACGGTAGAGGAATTTGTAAATTTTCTTAATGATGATATTTTACAAGATGAGAAATTTACAGATTTTATAGAAGATGATATGAGAAATGATATCATAGAGGCTAAAACAACAATAAAAGATGCGAAGGAGATGTTAATAGGAGATAATTATTCAAGAGTAGTATTAAATACAACATTTGATTTAGAAACCCCAGAAACATTTGAATTTATAGCGAATGTAAAAGAGATGGTTGGAAAAGAATTAGATGATTTCTATGTAATAGGTGATTCTCCTATGGCCTTTGAGATGAGTAAAACTTTTGATAATGAATTAAATACAATAACAGTAATAACAATGATATCAATATTTGTAGTAGTAGTAATTACATTTAAGTCAATAACTATACCGGCAATATTAGTGCTTACAATACAAACAGCAGTATATTTAATAATGGGAATATTATCAATTATTGGTGAAAATGTATACTTTATAGCAATACTTATAGTTCAAAGTATATTAATGGGAGCAACCATTGACTATGCTATTCTTTATACATCATATTATCTTGAACACAGAAAAAGCGAAGGAATAAAAGAGTCAATTATAGATTCATATAATAAGTCAATACATACTATATTAACTTCAAGTTCAATACTTATTATAGTAACATTAATTATTGCTAATTTTGCATCAGCTATTGCAGCTAAAATATGTAAAACAATTTCAGAAGGTACGCTTTGTTCTACAATTTTAATTTTAGTTTTATTGCCAGCAGTTCTTGCTTGTTGCGATAAATTAATAGTTAAAAAGAAAAAAGTATAAAAATAAGAGCAAGAAGTTATTTTGATAATTTCTTGCTTTTATTGTATAAGGAAAATTTATCATCTTGACAAGGAATTTACTAAAATATATAATTCTTTTTAAGAGATAAAAGGGGGGAATTCTATTATGAAATGTAAAAAATGTGGGGCAGAATTTGAGGGTGAAAAATGTCCTAATTGTGGAGAAATGGGTGCAAAAACTATGAAACCATTTTATAAAAAATGGTGGTTTATCACTATCATTATTATTATAGTTATTGCAATTATTGTAGGTATAATTGTTATTCAAAATTTTAAGCCAATGGATAAACTAGATTTTTCTGCTTTAGAATTAGGTGAATATTTACCAGAACCTGATAGCAAAAGTGGTAAAATTGAAATAGACAGGTCAGATGTTCTAACTATTAAAATTCCTAATGTAGAAAAACAAAAATTTAAAGACTATGTAAAAAAATGTAGTAATGATGGCTATAATATTGATCTTGAATATGAGGATTGGGATACTGTTTATGGAGCATTTAACAAAGCTGGTTATAATATTAGAATTATTTATTTGGAGTCTGATAAAAGTATGAATATAACATTAAGTGCTCCAGAAAAAATGAGTAAATTCAAATGGCCAACAAGAGGATTAGGTAGTATGTTACCAGCAACGGAGTCAACATACGGAAATATTTCTTGGGATAATAGTAAATCATTTATAGTTCATGTAGGTAAAACTAGTATTGACGAATATAATGATTATGTAGAAGAATGTGAAGATAAGGGATATACAGTTGATTATAGAAAAGATAAAAAAAGTTATTCTGCTGAAAATAGTGATGGATATAAATTGCATTTAAGTTATTTAGGAGGTAATGTAATTGAAGTGTCTTTAGAGGCACCTGAAGGAACAACTACCAATAATTCTTCAACAGAAAATACACAAACCTCTGAAAATACTATAGAAAATGTTGTAGGAAATAGTATAGGAAATAACCAAACTTCAGAAAATACTCAAAGTTCTGAGAATACTTTAGAAGATAATAATACTTCAAAAAATACCATAGATAATACTCAACAATCTGGCAATAATTCTTCTGATAATAGTAATAATGGAGAGATTAGAAAAGAGTTTAAAGATGCGATGGATAGTTATGAGTCATTTATGGACGAATATGTGGCTTTTATGAAAAAGTATAAAGACTCTAATGGTACGGACATGAGTTTAATGACTGATTATTATAGCTATTTAAATAAATATACAAAACTATGTCAAGATTTTGAAAAATGGGAGGAAGACGATTTAAATACAGCTGAAATGTCTTATTATATTGATGTTCAAGCAAGAGTAAATAAAAAACTTCTTGAAGTTACAAATTAAAAAAATATAATTTTTAATAATTCGTGTTATAGGCAAACAAGAAAGGAATGAATATAAAATGAAATATACTTATAAAACGGAAAATACATGTAGCAAAGAAATCGAATTTACATTAGAGGGGAATGTTGTAACTAATGTTAAATTTTTAGGTGGAGGATGCCCTGGAAATTTACAAGCATTACCTAAACTTGTGGAAGGAATGACAGTAGAAGAAATAGAAGAAAAAATAGGTGGAATTATTTGTGGAATAAAAGGAACTTCTTGTGCAGACCAATTAGCAAGAGCAGTAAGAAAAGCCTATGAAGAATCAAAAAAATCTGCTTAAAATAAAAAAATAAAAGCAAGAAATTATATTTGATAATTTCTTGCTTTTATATTATAATGCTGATTAACAAATAAATTATATAACAAAAGTGACATAATATGAAGCTTTTGGGGGAACGTTAACCTTTAAATATATTATACAAGGGAGGAATTGAATATGTGTACTGCAATAACTTATTATACAAAAGACCATTATTTTGGAAGGAATTTAGATTTAGAATATTCATACAAAGAAACCGTTACAATAACACCAAGAAATTATGAATTTAAATTTAGAAAAGTAAAAAGCATAAATAAACATTATGCAATTATAGGAATGGCTTATGTAGCAGATAATTATCCACTTTATTATGATGCCATTAATGAAAAAGGTTTGGGAATGGCAGGCTTGAACTTTCCTGGCAATGCAGACTATAAAGAGGAAGCTATAGATAAAGAAAATATTGCACCATTTGAGTTTATTCCTTATGTATTAGCACAATGTTCAAATATAAGTGAAGCAAAGGAATTATTGAAAAATATAAATATAGAATTAATTAATTTTAGTAATGAATTACCCGTATCTCCATTGCATTGGATTATTTCAGACAAGGAATCATCTATAACAGTAGAAAGTGTTAAAGAAGGTCTAAAAATATATGATAATCCAGTAGGAGTGCTTACTAATAATCCTACATTTGATATTCATATGTTTAATTTAAATAATTATATGAGTTTATCAACAGAACAACCTGTAAATAATTTTTCAAAGCAACTAAATTTAGAAACTTATAGTAGGGGTATGGGTGCCATGGGCTTACCAGGAGATTTATCTTCTGCTTCAAGGTTTGTAAAAGCAACATTTACTAAAATGAATTCTATATCAGGTAGTTCAGAAATAGAAAGTATCAGCCAATTCTTTCATATATTAGGTTCAGTATATCAACAAAGAGGTTGTGTTCATATGGGAGGAGATAAATATGAAATAACTATTTATAGCTCTTGTGCAAATATGGATAAAGGAATTTATTATTATAAGACTTATGAAAATAGTCAAATTACAGCTGTAGATATGAATAAAGAAAATTTGGAAGGCACAGAATTAGTAAACTATGACTTAATTAAAAATCAAGAAGTATTTATGCAAAACTAATAAAAATTTAAGTATTTAAATAAATTATAGGGGAGAAAATTATAAAATATGAGTAAAGAAAATGAAAAAACAGTTCGAGTATATGAAAAAAATGCTAGTAAATATTTAGAAACAAGTATTGAACATGATAATCTTGACCCAGATAAAGCTAAACGCAAGCGTGAAAAATTAAAAAAATTTATTAAAGATAACATTGGATTATTACCTAAAGGAGCAAAAGTTTTAGAAATCGGTTCTGCAGATGGCTCAAATGCAAAGTATATTGAGAGTTTAGGATATGATGTAACTGCAAGTGATGTAGCAGAAGATTTTCTTAATGCAATAAAGTCAAAAGGTTTAACACCAATTAAATTTAATATATTAGAAGATGAATGTCGTGAAAGATATTCTGCAGTTTTATGTTGGAGAGTATTTGTTCATTTTACTAAAGAAGATGTATATAAAGTTTTACAAAGGGTACATGATATACTTGAAGATGGAGGAATATTCATATTCAATTGTATTAATAGAGAAACAAGAGATGTAGATGAAGAATGGGTAGATTTTTCTAACGAATATCACATGGGAGTAGAACGTTATTATAAATATTTTAGAGAAGAAGAGTTAAATGAGCTTATTGAAAAGACAGAATATAAAATTTACAATTTTCACAAAGAAGGTGGAGATGATAACAACAAGTGGTTAGTGTATGTTCTAAAAAAATAGGATTTGCTTGATTTGTGCACTTCTTATTTATATATTACATATAATGTAAAGAGGTATTATATATGAACTCTTGTGAATTTGTAACTTTTATTTCTACTTTAGCATGCGCAATTGCAAAAGATAAAACACAAGAAGAATTAAATATTTTGTCTGCCTTTTTTACTCAACTTGGAGACTCATTGGCAACAATTTCTGCATGTAGTTCAAATAATGAATAAACATCTTTTGTATATAAATAAAGACAAGTAATTCTATTAAAATTACTTGTTTTTTTGTAATTACCAACAAAAATAAAAATAGAATTGTCTAAATAATAGAGGGAGTTGGTAAAAGTGAAAAAAATTATATTAATAGTTACAATAGTTTTAATTTTATTTGCAGTTGTGGGAATTGTAATAGCTTTGAATGTTACTAATAACATAGAGACTAATGGAAATGTAGAAAATGCTAGTAACTTTAAAGATGTAAACAGAATAGCTTCAGTTGGAACAGAAAAGGAAACTATATCTTTAGAAATACCTGAAAAGTGGGAATATGAAATAATAGACAAAGAAGATGAAGAGAGTTATTATGGAATTAAATTTTATTTGGATAATGAAGATAAGTATGTAGAAATATATTCTATGAAGAATGTATTTGCTGTTTGTGGAACAGAACTTACAACTGAAAAAACGAGTTCAAACAATGATTATAAAATGATTGTAGGGTACTATAGTGAGTCATGGAATTTTGCAACTTTCGAAATAGAAGGAACTGAATTAGTAGCTTTTAATAAAGGATTTGAAAATGAAGAGGCGAAAGAAGCTATGGATATATTGAAAACGCTTAAATATGAAAATAAATAAGACAATAAGAAAACAGAATTGCTTTATAAATAGCAACTCTGTTTTTTCTCTATATATGGAGGAGAAAAACTCCTCTTTTACTTATAATTAAACTAATTTATGGAATATTTTCTTACCCTTCTTTATAATAGCAAAACCATCTTTAAAATCAGAATCAGATAAAGTATAGTTAATATCAGTAACCTTTTCATCATTTAAAGAAATTCCACCTTGTGAGATTAATGTTCTTGCTTGACTTTTGGAAGGGGCAAAACCTATTTGAGTCATAACATCTAAAATAGATATATTTTTATTTTCTAATTCTGTAGAAGGCATATTATCTAAACTTCCTTGACCATTAAATAGGGCATTTGCAGCTTCTTCAGCTTTTTTAGCTTCTTCCTCACCATGAATTAACTTTGTAATTTCAAAAGCAGCAACTTTTTTAGCTTCATTTATATGCTCATCTTTTAATTCACATAAACGATTAATTTCTTCCATAGGTAAGAATGTAAGCAAGCATAAAACATTTCTTACATCTTCATCTGCAATATTTCTCCAATATTGATAAAATTCATATGGAGAAGTTTTTTCGGCATCAAGCCATAAAGCACCTTTTTCTGTTTTGCCCATTTTCTTACCTTCTTTAGTAGTAAGAAGTTTAAAAGTAAATCCATAAGAATCGCTATGACCAATACGACGAATTAAATCTACACCACCTAATATATTAGACCATTGGTCATTTCCACCCATTTGTAATTTACAACCATATTTATCATGTAAAATTAAAAAGTCATAAGATTGCATTAACATATAGCTAAGTTCAAAGAAAGTTAAACCTCTTTCCATTCTTTGCTTATAACATTCGGCTGTAAGCATTTTGTTAACAGAAAATAGGGAGCCGATATCTCTAACAAAATTTATAAAATTTAAGTCTAAAAGCCAATCTGCATTATTAACTATAATAGCAGCATTTTCGCCTTCAAAACTTATAAATTTAGAAAATTGTTTTTTAAAACATTCAACATTGTGGTCAATTTCTTCTCTAGACATCATTCTTCTCATATCACTTTTTCCTGATGGGTCTCCAATAGTTGCAGTACCACCACCAATTAAAAGTATTGGCTTATGACCACATCTTTGCATATGTGATGCAACCATTAAAGAAATAAAGTGACCTATATGTAAGCTATCTGCTGTAGGGTCAAAGCCTATATAAAAAGGAACACTCTCTTTTTGAAATAATTCCTTAATTTCTTGCTCGTGTGTTAGTTGTTCAATAAAACCTCTTTCTTCTAATATTTTAAATACATTTGACATAAGTATTCCTCCTTGTTTTTAATTTGCTAGCATATATTTTAACATAAATATATAAAAAAGCAAATATTTTATTTTATTTTTATAATTAATATGATAAAATAAAAAGAGATAGAATTAAGTGTTCGAAGAATAAACGTAGGGGCACTCCAGAAGTTGGAAGAGTGCCCTGTTGTATTCAAAAAAGTCCATAAAGAAAGGAAGAAAAAATGGCATATATCGAATTTAAAAATGTTGTTAAAGAATATAAAATGGGAGAAGTAACAATTAAAGCATTAGATAATACAAACTTTGAAATAGAAAAAGGTGAACTTATTGCAATAGTTGGACCAAGTGGTGCAGGTAAAACAACAACACTAAATATACTAGGTGGAATGGATAGTGTAACTTCTGGAGAAGTTATAGTAGACGGTAAAAGAGTAGATAAATTAAAAAATAAGGAATTAATAAAATATAGAAGAGAAGATATTGGTTTTGTATTTCAATTTTATAATTTAGTACAGAATCTTACAGCAATAGAAAATGTAGAACTTGCAACTCAAATATGTAAACATTCATTAGATCCTCATACTGTTATGAAAAAAGTTGGACTAGAAAATAGAGAAAAGAATTTTCCGTCACAATTATCTGGAGGAGAGCAACAAAGAGTTGCAATAGCAAGAGCTGTTGCTAAAAATCCAAAACTTTTATTATGTGACGAACCAACAGGAGCATTGGACTATAAAACAGGAAAGCAAATTTTACAACTTTTACAAGATACTTGCAGAAAAGAAAAAATGACAGTTATTATAATAACACATAATACTGCAATAGCACCAATGGCAGATAAAGTAATACATTTTAAAAATGGAACTGCTCAAAAAATAGAAGTTAATGAAAATCCTACACCGATTGAAGAAATTGAGTGGTAAAAAATAAAAGATTTACAAAAATTGAAAAAAATGAAGAATATAATTAACAAATTTGCAGTAAAACAAAAGAAAAATTACGAAGTAATAGAAAGTAGAAAGGTAAGAAAGTGAAAAGAGCATTACTAAAAGATAGTATAAAAGAAATAAAAAATACATATAAAAGATTTATATCAATACTACTAATGGCGTTCTTAGGAGTAGGTTTTTTTGCGGGATTAAGGGCATCAAGTCCAGACATGGTAGATACAATAGATAATTTCTATGATAAGCAAAATGTGTATGATGTAGAAGTATTATCTACTCTAGGCTTAACAAATGAAGATATTGAAGCATTGAAGCAAATAGAAGGAATAGAAAAAGTATATGGAGAATACAGTAAAGATGTTATTTTAAGTGATGAAAATACAGAACTAGTTGTAAAATTAATGTCCATTGATGAGGTGAATAAACCGATATTAAAAGATGGAAAAATGCCTGAAAGTATAAATGAATGTTTAGTAGAGGAAAGCTTCCTTGAAAAAATGCACAAGCAGATAGGAGATAATATTGAAATAGAAGAAGGTTTAGATGAAAATGGAGAAAATAGTAATCAAAACAATGATGTAAAACAAGAAAGTGAAAATGAACAAGATAATATGATAAAACAAGATGAATTAAAAATAGTTGGAACTATGCAAAGTCCACTATATATTTCAAGAGACAAAGGGACAAGTAAATTAGGTGCAGGAAAAATAGATTATATAATTTATTGTAATAAGGATAATTATAGTTCAGACATATATACAGAAATTTATACAACTTTAGAAAAAACAAGGGATATGACAACTTCTACAAATGAATATAAAAGTTATGTAGAGAATGTTATGGATAAAATAGAAGGAATAAAAGAAGAAAGACAAACAGCTAGATATAATAGTTTAATAGATGAGGCAACAGAAAAAGTAAATTCAGCAGAGGCAGATTTTAATAAAGAAAAGGCAGATGCAGAGCAGAAAATACAAGATGCAGAAGCAGAAATTCAAAAAGCAAAAGATGAGATAAATTCTAATGAAAGTACAATAAATCAAAATGAAGCAAAGGCAAATTCTGAATTTTCACAAGCAGAAAATAAAATAAAGCAAGCTAAAGATGAACTTGCTAAATCCGAAAAGGACTTTGAAACCAAAAAGAAAGAGGCAGAAAAAGGTTTTACAGAAGCAGAAAACTTAAAGAAACAAACACAAGAACAACTAAATACTGTAAATAAAAATTTAGAAGATGTTCAAAAACAATATAATCAACTTTTAGAAGCATTAAAAAATGAAAATCTTCCAGAAGAAACGAAAACTAAATTAGAAGAACAGCAGTCACAATTAGAACAATCTATTGCAACAATGCAAACTGCTAAAACAGAGTTGGAGGCAGGAGTTAAAAATATTGATGATGAAATAACAAAACGGGAAAAATGAGCTAAAAGAAGCAGAAAAACAAATAAATAATGCAAAAAATGAGATAAGCAAGAATGAGTCAAATTTGCAAACTACAAAAAATAACACATATTCTCAAATACAATCAGCAAGGGAAAAATTGAAAGATGCGAAAATTGACTTACAAAATGCCGAAAAAGAATTAGAGGAAAACAAAACGGAGTTTAATGAAAAAATAAATGATGCAGAACAAAAACTAATAGATGCAAGACAGAAAATATCAGAAATAGAAAATCCGGAGTGGTACATACTAGATAGAAATTCGAATATAAGTTACAATAGTTTTGTGCAGGACACACAAAATATAGAAAATATAGCAACAGTATTCCCAATAGTATTTTTCATTGTTGCCACTTTAATATCACTAACATCTATGACAAGAATGGTAGAAGAGCAAAGAGTTCAAATAGGAACATTAAAAGCATTAGGATATAATAAATTTCAAATAGCTAGTAAATATTTAATATATGCTGCACTTGCTTGTATAATAGGTGGAATATTAGGTATGTGCGTAGGATTTGCAACACTTCCAAGAATAATTTGGCTAATGTATAGTATGATGTATACAATAGATGAATTTGTAGTTAAATTCGATGTACTATATGGTGGAATTGGCTTAATATTAATTAATGTTTGCATATTAGGAGCAACGCTTATAACAGTATTAAAAGAGTTAAAATATGCACCAGCAGAATTAATGAGACCAAAAGCACCAAAAATGGGAAAAAGAGTTTTACTAGAAAGAGTAACATTTATTTGGAAAAGATTAAGTTTCTCAAGGAAAGTAACAATTAGAAATATATTTAGATATAAGAAAAGATTTTTAATGACTATATTTGGAATTTGTGGTTGCACAGCTTTAATATTAACAGGCTTTGGTTTAAAAGATTCAGTATCAAGAATACTTTCAGACCAATATGGAAGAATAAATAAGTATAATATGCAAATAACATTAAAATCAAGTTTAGAAGAAGATCAAAAAGTTAAATTTATACAAGAGTTAGCTACAAAACCAGAAATAGAAAATGCAGTAGAAGTAAATATTTCATCAGGAAAATTAAACAATATAGATAATAAAGATTTGCCAGAAGAGCAGAAAATCAGCAAAGAAAAAGAGGTACAAATAATAGTTCCAAAAGATAGTAGCCAAATATCAAAAGTTATAAATATATTGAGTGCAAAAACAAAGAAGGAATTAAGTTTAGAAGATGGAAAAGTATATATAACGCAAAAAGTATCACAATTAATTGGTGCAAATGAAGGAGATAAAATACTATTAAAAGATAAAGATGATATAGAAAAAGAAGTTGAAGTTGGTGGAATAGTAGAAAATTATATTTATCATTATACATATATGACTAAAAATACATATGAACAATTATATGGGGAATATAGCACCAATACAATATCTGTAACAAATGTAGAAAATTTAAGTAAAGAAAGTTTTGATGAACTTTCAAAGCAAATATTAGAAAGAAGTGAAGTTGCTTCTGTAATGAGAACTGATGTAATAGAGAGCATGATGGATGACATGATGAGTTCACTAAATTATGTAGTAGTAGTGCTAATTATATCAGCTGGATTACTTGCATTTGTAGTATTGTATAATTTAGCATACGTAAATATGAGTGAAAGAATTAGAGAACTTGCTACAATAAAAGTACTTGGCTTTTATAATAGAGAAGTTTATGAATATGTAACAAGAGAAACAGTATTATTGACAATAATAGGAATAATACTAGGATTAGCATTCGGCTATTTCTTAAACATATTTGTATTGTCTACTTGTGAACTAAATATGTTAAAATTTAGTACAGATATAAATTTTGAAAGTTATATATATTCAATAGTTATAACTTGGGTATTTACTATGATAGTAAATTTAGCCACATATTTTGCATTAAAGAAAATAGACATGGTAGAAAGTTTAAAGAGTATTGAATAGAGGAATGGCATGCTGTTTTTTAATTGGCGAATATGAATGCTTTGAGTATGGGGCAAACATTCCTTAAATTCATTAGTTAGGGGGCAAATATGGAGGAATTTGATTGGAAAAACAATATTACAAATAAGGAAGAAAAAATAAGATTAGGAAAAGAAATTGCTAAAAAAGTAAAAGATGGAGATATTATAGGATTTGGGTCAGGAAGTACGTCTTACATGGCAATATTAGAAATTGCTAAAAAAATAAAAGAGCAAAACATAAAAATTAAGGCAGTACCAACCTCTAAAATAATAGAAGATTTATGCGAAGAACTCAAAATAGAAACCTGCAAAATAGGAGAAGTAGAACTAGATTGGTATTTTGATGGCGCTGATGAAATAGATAAAAATAAATGGCTAATAAAAGGAATGGGAGCCGCATTATACAGAGAAAAATTAAACATGAAAAGTTCAAACAAAAACTATATATTAGTAGATAATAGCAAATTTGTAGAAAGATTGGGTAAAAATCACCCGGTCCCTGTAGAATGTGATATAGATAAAATTGAAAATGTAAAAGAAGCATTAATAAATTTGGGAGCAAGAAGTGTTGAAATAAAAAAATCAAAATTAAAAGATGATATATTTATAACAGATAATGGAAAAGCAATGTTACACGCTTGGTTTGATAAAATAGAAGAAGACTATGAAAAAAAGATAAATGAAATAGATGGGGTATTAGATAATGGTTTATTTATAGGCTATGACTTCGAGGTGCTAAACTAATAAACTAATAGGGACGGGGTTAAATAGTTTAGTGGATTATAATTATTATATAGCAAAACATGAATATATTATTTATTTAGTAACTCCCAACTTCATAATAGCTTGTAAAAAAAATTTATTTGTGTAAAATAAATTTTACAAAATAAATTTTTTTACGAGCTATAATTTGTTGGTCCCCACAAAATGTTACTAAATAAATAATATATTAATGTTTTGCAAATGTTTTTATACTTTCCACTAAACTATTTAACCCCGTCCCTATTAGTTTAACCCAATTAGTTTAGCTCATCTATAGCGTTTCTTGCAAGTTCATCGCAACGATTATTGAATTCATTATCGCTGTGACCTTTAACTTTATTAAAAGTAATATCGTGTGTTTTAGTAAAATTATATAGTTCTTGCCAAAGTTCTTTGTTTTTAACAGGACTTCCGTCGGCAGTTTTCCAATTCTTTTTTATCCAATTATAAATCCATCCTTGTAGAAATCCATTAACAACATAGGCACTATCACTATAAATGTTAATTTTACATGGAAATTTAATTAACTTTAGAGCTTCAATAACAGCAGTAAGCTCCATAATATTATTTGTTGTTTCTTTCATTCCACCTGAAATTTCTTTTTTTATATTTTTATACATTAAAATTGCACCCCATCCGCCTGGTCCAGGGTTTCCAGAACATGCTCCATCAGTATAAATTGTAATTTCTTCCATAATATTTGCCCTTTCGATTGTAAAATTTATAATTTTATGTTATTATATCATATAGGAGAAATTAAACAATGTTTTATAAGAATAAAACTTATTTTTTTATAAAATGTAGAAAAATGTTAAATTTTTGTAAAATATATAAATGGAAAGGAGAAGAGTTTTTATGGCTGACAAAGTACTTGGAATAATAGCAGAATATAATCCTTTTCACAATGGACATTTATATCATATTCAAGAAGCAAAAAGGCAAACTGGAAGTAAATATGTTATTTGTGTAATGTCGGGAAATTTTGCACAAAGAGGAAACACTGCAATTGTAGATAAATGGGTAAAAACGCAGATGGCTCTTCAAAATGGAGTAGATATAGTAATAGAACTTCCAACTATATATAGTATATCTAGTGCAGAAAATTTTGCAGAGGGTGCAATAAAAATATTAGATCAATTGAAAATAGTAAATACTTTGGCATTTGGAACAGAGACAGATGATTTAGCTGCGTTAAATAATATTACAAATGTTTTATATAATGAACCTAAAGAGTATGTAGCAATTTTAAATCATGAATTAAGTACAGGAATATCTTATCCAAAGGCTAGAGAAAATGCTTTAATGATGTATTTAAATAATATAAAACGATATGCAAATATCTTATCAGGTTCAAATAATATATTAGCTATAGAGTATTTGAAAGCTATAAAAAAGTTAAAAACAGATATAAAGCCATATGCAATACAAAGGAAAAAGGTTTATTATAATGATGACAAAATAGTAGATGAATTTGCAAGTAGCACGGCTATACGAAAATTATTAACTAGAAACGAATTTTCAGATATAAGAAAGGTAATGCCAGAAAATGCATATTTCATTTTAAAAGAACAAGTGAATAGAGGTAAATATGTACTAGGAATAGAAAAATATGAAAAGGAAATTTTATATATTTTAAGAAGAATGAGTATAGAAGAAATTTCAAATTTACCAGATGTAAGTGAAGGATTAGAAAATTTAATAAAAAATGCTTGTAATAGTTGTAATAATGTAAATGATTTAGTAAATATAGTGAAATCCAAAAGGTATACGCAAACTAGAATACAAAGAATATTATTATATGCTTTACTTGGAATTACGAAAAAAGATATGCAAAATTCTAAAAAAGTTAATCCCTATGTAAGAGTTCTAGGATTTAATAGTAGCGGAAAACAAATGCTATCTGATATATGCAAAATAAATCAAAAGATAAATATAATAACATCTGTAAAGAAATTTGAAGAAAAAAATAGTAATAAAGTGTTAGGAGAAATGTTAGAAAAAGACATATTAGCAAGTAATATCTATACTCTAGGTTATGAATATGATTCTTGGGCTAATTTAGATTATACAAATAAATTAATAATAATGAAATAAGAAAAATATCAAAATCATTAATTTAATAAAATTTTATATATCTTTGTATAAGTAGAAAGGAATGAAATTTATATGAAAATAATAGGAGTAACAGGTAGTTCAGGTGCTGGAAAAACAGAATTATGCAAATTTATACAAAAAAGTAATGATGCGGAAATAATAGATGCAGATCAAGTTGCAAAGAAATTATCTAAAAAAGGAACTATGTATTTAAATTCAATAATTGATAGTTTTGGTGAAGATATTATATATAAAAATGGTGCTTTAAATAGAAAAAAATTAGCTAATATTATATATGAAGATGATAGTAAAAGAGAGCAATTAAATAGTTGCACATTTGATTACATCGTTCAAGATATAAAAAATAAGATTAATAGTACTAATCACAAAGATATAATTTTAATAGATGCTCCACTTCTATTTGAAAGTGGTTTAGATTCAATTTGTGATTTTGTAATTGTTCTTATATCAGAAAGAGAAGAGCAAATAAAAAGAATTTGTAAAAGAGATGGAATAAGTGAAGAAGATGCAATAAAGAGGCTAAATGCACAAAGTACAAATGAATTCTTTTTAGAAAATGGAGATATTATAGTTTATAATAATAAAACTTTGAAGGACCTAGAAAATGAAGTTAAAAAATTACATATCTAAACAAAGTAATGTTTATACTTGTTAGCAAAAGTATAAACATTATTTTTTTGCCGTAGACAACAAGGTTCTGGATACAAACTTGCAATCTTTGATTGCATAAGTAGTTAAGACTCTTATTGTTACAGATAAATTACAATTACATTACATTTAAATTACAATATTGAATAAGAAAAAATAATAGAATATAATAAAAAAAAGGTATTATATGTTGTTTTTTTAAATTACAAAATTATACTATAAAAAGATAAACATTATGATATAAGCTTAGTGAAAGGAAATGAAAAATATGGAAGAATCATTTGCAAGCTACATATTGTCTGAGAAAGACTGGATTAGAAAAATGGAAATAATGTATTACTTAGAAAGAAAAACAAATATATTTTTTGATAAATCTGTAGTTTTTAAAACAGAACTTGCAAAATTATTTATGGAACAAAAGAAAATAGATGTAGATAAAAATTTAGTAATAACAGCTTGTTTACTATGTAATTGTAAAAAGCCAAAACAGTTTACGGATTTTGACAAAGTAAGGTTATATGCTAGAGAAGGGGCTAAATATCTAGCACAATTAGGTTTTTCAAAAAGATTTTGTAAAATTTGTGAAGAAGTTAATAGGTATAGCGGAAGTAATCCTAGAGAAAAAGAAAGTGATATTTTAGAGTTGGTAGATCAATATGGGGGAATGCTTTTAGATAGACCAGAAAGAATAGGATTTAGACCAGACGAGGCCTTAGTTTTATTGGAGTATAGAAACTTAAAAGATAAAAACAATATATATTTAGAAGATTTTAAAGAATTTGTAAATGAAATGCAGGAGGTATATGTATGAACAAACCAATTATAATAGATATGCAAGAAAAGTATAATAATATACAAGGCAAAGGAACAAAAGAAGCAGTTATTACAGCATATGAAACATACAATGAATATATGAAAAGTATTGATGAAAAAAATAAAGAAAGTATTATTAAAACTGATAAAAATGAAACAATACAAATACCTACAACTGAAGAAATTAGAAATGGAGTAGAAAGATTAGTAATAGATGATAATATAGAGGAAAGATAGTTATGAATGAGGTTTTTGCAGATTTACATGTTCACATAGGAAGAACAGAAAATGGTAAGCCAGTAAAAATTACTGCGGCTAAGTCACTTAATTTTGCAAATATTGCAAAAGAATGTGCAGATAGAAAAGGAATAAATATAGTAGGAATTATAGATTGTGCTTCACCTTATGTTATAGAAGACATAGAAAACTTTTTAAAGACAGGAGAGGCTTATGAAGTACAAGATGGGGGAATAATATATAAAGATAAAGTTTGTATATTGCTAGGAAGTGAGGTAGAAACCTCAGAAATAGGGAGAAATGGAAATAAACGGAGCAGCACATAATGTCTGCTTTTTTCCTCATTTGGAGGATATAAAAGCTTTTTCAAAAGAAATGGAAAAGCATATAAAAAATATAACTTTAAGTACACAAAGGTCAGATATATCTGGATACGAATTAATAGATATAGTAGAAAAATATAATGGAATTCTAATACCAGCACATGCTTTTACACCACATAAAAGTTACTATGGAAATTGCGTAGACAGTTTAAAAGATGTATTTAAGGAAAAATTTAATAAAATTTTTGCATTAGAATTAGGATTGAGCGCAGATACATATTTAGCAGATATGATTTCAGAATTAGAAAATATAACATTTGTAACTAATTCAGATGCTCATTCACTACCTAAAATAGCCAGAGAATACAATAAAATGGAGCTAGAAGATATTTCGTTTAAAGAGGTAGTAATGGCATTAAAAAATGAAAAAGGAAGAAAGATAATTGCAAACTATGGTCTAGATCCAAAACTTGGAAAGTATCATAGAACATATTGTGATAATTGTAATACAACAATAGAAACAAAAGAGCCAGTGCAAAAATGTCCAAAATGCGGAAGCGATAAAGTTACTTTTGGTGTTTTTGATAGAATAGAATTAATAAGAGATAAAAAAGAAAGTAAAAGTCCTGCAGATAGACCACAATATATATATCAAATACCATTACAATTTGTTCCAGGAATGGGAGGAAAATCAATAGATAAATTGTTAGCAAATTTTGGTACTGAAATGACAATTTTACATAAGCTTTCAAAAGATGATATAGAAGCAGTAGTAGGAGAAAAGTTAGCGGAAAACATTGTACGTGCAAGAGAAGGTAAAATGCACATACAAAGTGGTGGCGGAGGCATTTACGGTAAAGTTTCTAATAGTTAAAATATCAGGGTTAAACTAACAGGGACGGGGTTAAATAGTTTAGTGGAAACAATTACCACTACAAAAGCAACACATGAATATATTATTTATTTAGTAACATTTTGTGGGGACCAACAAATTATAGCTTGTAAAAAAAATTTATTTTGTAAAACTCGTTTTACACAAATAAATTTTTTTTACAAGCTATTATGAAGTTGGGAGTTACTAAATAAATAATATATTCATGTGTTGCTATAAAATAATTATAAACCACTAAACTATTTAACCCCGTCCCTGTTAGTTTAACCTTTTTATTCATACAAATCTTCAATATATACATCTCTTTCTTCATTATTATCAACAAAACCAACTTTAGCAACATTATCATTTACTTCTTGAATCCACACAGGTCTATCATCATAAAAAACGTCACATATTTCTCTATTTTTTACAATCTCATGAACTCTTTTTGATGTCATAAAAATCACAATCCTTTCTATTTTTCATTTGTTTAAATTATATACAAGCTATATAAAAATATTCTCATAAAATTATTTTTTATAAGAAGTAATTATTATTTGCTATGGAGGGTAATAAGAATACATAAATTTAGACAATCGAAATATTAGATACAGATATTAAATAATGATATAAGATTTATGTCATATACAGATTATAATGAACTATATAGTATTACAGTAAAGTTGACTTAAAAACGATATATACATATTATTGGTAAGTTGTAAAAGTAACATCCAAAAGAAAAAGTAAATTCCAAATGTAATAGAAACGTCAACTTTTAGACGTTTC
>CANQSP010000008.1 GCA_947626555.1 uncultured Clostridia bacterium
GAACCCGAAACAGTAGTGCAAGAATATACAGTAGGAGAAGAGCAGAACTGGACACATATATTTACGGGCTTGCCAAAATATGATGAGCAAGGAAACGAAATAGAATATACAGTAGATGAAGAAGAAGTAGAAGGAGAAGATTTAAACTATTACAAGAAGGAGATAGAACAAAATTAAAACATAGGAAATAAAAATAAACGAAAAAATACACTTCAAAATATGAGGTGTATTTTTTATTAATAAAATTGCATTAAAAAATGGACTTTTTAATATATAAATGATATAATACCATAAGTTATATTACTCTAAAATAAAGGAGAAGATATGGAAAAAATAAGAGTTTTAGCTTTTGTTGGACCATCTGGTACGGGAAAAAGTTATAGAGCTCAGATGGTAGCAGGAGAAAATAATATTTCATATATAATTGATGATGGACTTTTAGTAAATGAAAACGAAGTAGTAGCAGGGGAATCAGCTAAGAAAGCACCAACTAAAATAGAAACTGTAAAACATGCAATTTTTATAGATGAAAAAGAAAGAAAAAAAATGATAAAAGCTATAAAAAAATATAAACCAGATTCAATATTAATATTAGGTACTTCTGATGGAATGGTACAAAAAATTGCTAAAAATTTAGGACTGCCAGATATTGAAAAAACAATATATATTCAAGACGTAGCCACTGAAAATGAAATGCAAACAGCAAGAAATATAAGAGTTACACAAGGAAAACATGTAATACCAGTCCCTACCTTTGAAATAAAAAAAGATTTTTCAGGATATATTTTAGATCCATTACAAATTTTTAAGTCAAAAGGTAGTGGAAAAAAACCATATATGTCAGAAAAATCAATAATAAGACCTACATTTAGTTATTTAGGAAATTTTACAATATCAGATACTGTATTTAGGCAAATAATAGAATATTTAGCTAAAAAAACAGAGGCGATTTCAAAAATATTAAAGACTAGGGTAGAAAATTATGGAGAAGGACCTTCAATTTATATAGAAGTATCTATAATATATGGTTATAATTTATTTTCAGAGCTTAATGACTTTAAAGAAAAATGTGTAAAAGAAATAGAAAAATTAACAACAATGAATCTTCAAAAAATAACAGTAATAGCAAAGACAATAGAAATGCCCAAAAAACAACAGTAATAGCAAAAACAGTAGAGATGCAAAAAAATATAGCCAAAATATGTAGAAAAATGAAAATATAAATATTAAATTAAGGAGGAAAATAAAATGTCATTTGTTGTTGCAATAGATGGACCAGCAGGAACAGGAAAAGGAACAATAACGAATTTGTTATCTAAAGAAATGGGGCTTATAAATATAGATACAGGAGCAACTTATAGATGTGTTGCCTTGCAAGCGATTAGAAATAATATAGATATAGGAGAAAAAGATAAAATAATAAAATTATTAGACAACATAAACATAAATATGGAATTAGATTCAGAGGGCAATTTAGTTATATTGTTAAATGGGGAAGATGTTTCAAAAGAAATAAGAAGCAAGGAAGTTACTAAAATAGTATCTCAAGTATCTTCAATAGTAGAAGTTAGACTAAAAATGGTAGAAGTACAAAGAAACTTGGCAAAAGGAAAAGATGTTATTATGGAAGGGAGAGACATAACAACTTATGTATTTCCAAATGCAGATGTAAAAATTTATTTAGATGCACAAGAAGATGAAAGAGCAAAAAGAAGGTTTATTCAAAATAAAGAAAATGGTATAGAAATGTCATATGAGGAAGTTTTGAAAAATATACAAATAAGGGATGAAAATGATAGACATAAAGAGATAGGTTCATTAAAGATAGCAGATGATGCAACATATATAGATACAACAAATTTAAGTATAGATCAAGTTAAAGAAAAAGTTGCTACACTAATTATGGAAAAAAGAAAATAAGATGTAAAAAATGATATGGTACTTAATCATGCCATATAACGATAGAGAGGAAAAAATTTAATATGAAAGAAATGGTAAAAGCTATATTAAGAGGAATAGTAAAAGGAGCTTTATATGCCTATTGTAAAATAATATATAGAATGAAAATAATAGGAAGAGAAAATATACCTAAAGAGGGGCCAATTATAGTATGTGGAAATCACAAAAGCTTTTTAGATCCACCATTAATTATGATAACAGCCAAAAGAAGGCTAATATTTTTGGCAAAAGCAGAGCTAACAAAAAGTAAATTTTTAGCAGTTTTAGGTTGGGCCTTTGATGTAATCCTTGTAAATAAAAATTCAAAAGATATAGGTACAATAAAAGCATCTTTAAAGGTTTTAAAAAATGGTGGATGTATAGCATTATTTCCTGAAGGAACTAGAAAAGGACTAGAAAAGGGAGAAAAAGTAAAGGATGGAGCAGCATTTTTTGCTGTAAGATCAGGAGCAAAAGTAGTTCCAGTTGGAATTTCAGGAGGTGAAAAACCTTTCAAAAGAATATATGTAAATTATGGAAAACCGCTAGATTACAGCATGTATAAGGGAAAAAAATATGCAGATAGCGAAGAAGAAAAAGAAGACTTAGATAAAGTAACAGAAGATATAATGAATAATATAATTATGTTGACAAATGTAAAAGATTAATATATAATAAATAAGCATGTTTAAAAATAAAACAAAAATAATTTATTGAACTTTTTAGTTTAAAAAATAATGGGTATTACCCCAAGAGAAGGATTGGTTAAATTTATGGAAAAAGAAATGTCATTTGAAGAAATGTATAATGAAAGTTTAAAAGAAGCAAAATTAAGTAAAGTTGTTACTGGAAAAGTAATAAGTATTACATCTAATGGAGAAATTTTTATAGATATAGGCTATAAAGCTGATGGAATAATTCCAAAAGAGGAATATACAGAAAACGATACAAATTTATTAGAGGGCGTAAAAATAGGTGATGAAATTACAGCAGAAGTATTAAAACAAAATGATGGCATAGGTAATGTTTTATTATCATATAAAAAATTAAAAAATGTAGAATTACAACAGCAATTTGAAAATAAAGTAAAAAATAATGAAATAATAGAATCTAAAGTATCAGAAGTAACAGATAATGGTTTAATAGTAAATGTAGCGAATACGAAAGTATTTATACCATATTCATTATCATCTATTTCTAGAAATGAAGATAAGCAAAGCTATAAGAACAAAAAAGTTAGTTTTAGGGTTGTAGAATATAATCCAAAAGGTAGAAAAGTAATTGGCTCTATAAAAAATGTTGTAGATGAACAAAGACAAGCAAAAGAAAATCAATTTTGGAGTAGTATAGAAGTTGGACAAACTAGAAAAGGAAAAGTAGCAAGCTTAAGTTCATATGGTGCTTTTGTTGATGTGGATGGAGTACAAGGACTTTTACATGCATCAGAAATTTCATGGGCAAGAAATGTAAAACCAGCAGATGTTTTAAGAACGGGTCAAGAAATTGATGTAAAAGTTTTAGAAGTAGATAAAGAAAATAAGAGATTAAAGTTCTCTTATGTAGATAAGGGACCAAATCCATGGGATAATATAGAAGAAAAATATAAGGTAAATGATGTAGTAAAAGTTAAAGTTGCAAAAATGATGCCTTTTGGTGTATTTGTCGAGTTAGAACCTGCTATAGAAGGTTTAGTACATATATCTCAAATTGCAGAAAAGAAAATTGCAAAACCTGAAGATGTTTTAAAACAAGATGAATATGTAAATGCAAAAATAATAGAAGTAGATAAAGAAAAGCAAAGAATAGAACTTTCAATTAAAGAATTGGAAGGTACTTCAGATGAGTACAAACAAGAATAAAAATTCATATTTAGTTAAAAGATAAAAGTAGAATTTACGTTTTGAAAGTGAAAGGAATGGAACATAAAATGATAAACGAAAACATAAGAAATATAGCAATTATTGCGCACGTTGACCATGGTAAAACAACATTAGTAGATTGCTTGTTAAAGCAAAGCCATGTGTTTAGAGAAAATGAACAAGTACAAGAAAGGGTAATGGATTCTAATGAATTAGAAAAAGAGAGAGGAATAACTATTCTTTCAAAAAATACTTCAGTAATGTATAATGGAGTAAAAATAAATATAGTAGATACACCAGGTCACGCTGACTTTGGTGGTGAAGTAGAGCGTGTTTTAAAAATGGTTGATGGTGTATTATTGTTAGTTGATGCTTTTGAAGGACCAATGCCTCAAACAAGAGAAGTTTTAAAGAAATCATTAGCATTAAATTTAAAGCCAATCGTAGTAATAAATAAAATAGATAGACCAGGTTCAAATCCAGCAAAAGTCGTAGATCAAGTATTAGAATTATTTATAGAATTAAATGCAAATGATGAACAATTAGACTTTCCAGTTATATATGCTTCAGCAAAAAATGGAATAGCTAAAATGTCTTTAGAAGAAGAAAGTGATAATGTAAATTGTATATTCGATACAATTTTAAATTATATTTCAGCACCAAATTGTCAGATAGATGGTACAGCTCAAATGCTAGTATCAAATATAGATTATGATGATTATTTAGGCAGAATAGCTGTAGGTAGAATAGAAAGAGGAAAAGTAAAAGCAGGAATGCCAGTAGCAATCTGTAAAGAAGAGAAAAATGCTCAAGGAAAAGTGGCAAAGTTATTTACATATCAAGGCTTAAAAAGAATAGAAGTAGAAGAAGCTACAGCAGGAGATATAGTAGCATTATCTGGTATTGCAGATATAAATATAGGTGAAACAATATGTGATTTAAATAATCCAGAAAAAATACCATTTGTAAATATAGATGAACCAACAGTATCTATGACATTTAGTGTAAATAATGGACCTTTTGCAGGCAAAGAGGGAGAATTTATTACATCAAGACATATTCGTGATAGATTATTTAAAGAATTGGAAAGAAATGTTAGTTTACGTGTAAAAGAAACAAATCAAGCAGATAGCTTCGAGGTATGTGGTCGTGGAGAACTTCATTTATCTGTATTAATAGAAACAATGAGAAGAGAAGGATTTGAACTTTTAGTATCTCGACCAAAAGTTATATTTAAAGAAATAGATGGCGTTAAATGTGAACCAATGGAAATATTAGTAGTAAATGTTCCAGACGAATCAGTAGGAACTGTAATAGAAAAAATAGGAAGACGTAAAGGTGAAATGGTAAACATGGAGCCAGCAGAACTTGGTCACACAAAAATAGAATTTAAAATACCAGCAAGAGGCTTAATAGGATATAGGTCAGAATTTTTAACAGATACAAAAGGAGAGGGAGTTATGAACTCCGTATTTGATAGTTATGAACCATTTAAAGGAGATATTCAGGCAAGAACAAGAGGAGTACTTGTAGCATGGGAACAAGGAACATCTGTAACTTATGGTTTATATAATGCACAAGAAAGAGGAGAACTTCTTATTGGTGCAGGAGTGGAAGTATATGAAGGAATGATAGTAGGTATAAACTCTAGAAATGAAGATATAGCAATAAATGTATGTAAAGAAAAACATTTAACTAATACAAGAGCTTCAGGTTCAGATGATGCACTACGTTTAGTTCCACCATTACAAATGTCATTGGAAAGAGCTATTGAATTTATTGCTGATGATGAACTTGTTGAAATAACACCAAAAAATATTCGTTTAAGAAAGAAAATTTTAGATACAAAAACAAGGGAAAGAGAAGCAAGAAGATAAAAATAAGAAAGGTCAAAATTGCATGTTATTTATGATACGCAGTTTGACCTTTTTGTGATAAAATAGAAGAGAAGGTTAAACAGTATTACAATTTCCAACTGAAACATATACTATAGGAAGGAATAAGATTAAATATGGATGATTTAAAGCGTGGAAAATTTAAAAATATGAAAGAAGTTTATAGCAAAAAGAGAAAAGCTACTTTAATGCGTGGAATAATGCAAAGGGAAAGTCAAATTTCTAAAGTAGAAAAAAGTCAAACTGATTATGCAATGCAAAATAAAGAAGCACAAGGCTATACTCTTGCAGAGCAAGAAGAATATATGAATTATTTACAAGAACAATTTCTAAATGGAAAAATAACAAAAAGAAATATAGAAAAAATTAGAGAAAAATTATATAAATATCCTGATAAAGTACAGTCAGCCTTATTTATTTCGGAACTATATTATATGCTTACAGAAGAAAAAGAAGTTGCGATAGATGAACTTGACAAATATTTAGAAACTTTGGATAAATCTGATGAAGCATATAAAATAATTGAAGATAGAATATCAGAATTTAGAAAGAGAATTGATACTAAAAGTTATGTAGAATTGCATGAGAAGGAAAAGCAAAATAAAGAGCAAAAAGAATGGCAAGAACAAGAAAAATATATGGATGAAGTACAAAGAAAATTTGAAGCGGGTGAATTGGACAAACATAAAGTTACCATGGCAACAAGAAAATTAGAACAATTTCATAATAAAGGTAGGGCAATGAAATTGGCATTAACAATGTATAAAAAATATTATGATAAGCAAGGATTAGAAATATTAGTGTATGCGTATTCACAAGTTGATGACTGGAATGATGATGAAAAACAATTTTTAGCAGATATAGTTAAGGATGAGACCAAGGAAAGGGTTACTATAGAAAAACAAAAAAAATTGAAATTACGCCAAAGAAATATAGATAGTAAAAAATATAAAAAAGAATTAGAAGTTTCTAAAATAATGGAGTTGTTAAAACAAGGTAAAACTGTAATGGATGTATTTAATCAAATGCATGTGCCTGTAAAATCAATAGTCAAAGTAAGAGACAGATTATTAACTCAAGATGAAGAATATAGAAAAAAACATAATGAAGATGTAGAACTTGTAAAATTATTTTTGCATGATGGATACAAAGTAGAACAAGTTTATAAATTAATAGAGGGTAATGTTTCAGTGAATCAAATATTAGAAATAAAATCTAAAGAGGGAATTATAAATAAAAGGGGAAGGAAACCTAAAAATTTAATAGAAGATTATCAAAAGTAGAGGAGCAATAACAGTGAAAATATTACAAGGGAATAATATAAATGAAGAAAAATTAAGTATGATTAAGCAAAAAGCTTTAGATGAACATATACCAATTATAATGGATGATACACTAGAAGTAGTAGATAAAATACTTGTAGAAATAAAACCTAAAAGAATACTAGAAATAGGCACCGCAGTGGGATATTCAGCAATATGCTTTTCTAAATATTTAATTAATGAAGGAAGAATAGATACAATAGAAAGAGATGAACAAAGAGCAGAAGAGGCAATAGAAAATATAAAGAAAATGAAATTAGAAAAAAGTATAAATGTTTTAAAAGGAGATGCTGTGGAAATATTACCAACTTTAACAGAAAAATATGATGTGATATTTATAGATGCAGCAAAAGGTAAATATCCATTCTTTTTACAAGAAGCTTTAAGATTATTGGATGAAGAAGGGGTAATACTTGCAGATAATATTTTATATAAAGGATATGTTATGAGTGATTACAATAAGCATAAACAACGTACAGCAGTGAGGAATCTAAGGGAATATATAGCAGAATCAACAGGTAATCCAGATTTAGAAACTGAAATTTTAGAGGTAGGAGATGGACTTGCAATATCAAAATGGAAAAAAATTTCTTAAGTTATAACAGGCAATGTTTTTAAAAATAGAAAATAAAAGAAAAGGTGAAGAAAATGAAAAAACCAGAGTTGTTAGCTCCAGCAGGTTCTTTTGAAAAGGCAAAGATAGCTTTTTTATATGGAGCAGATGCTGTATATATGGGAACAAAGAGTTTATCTTTAAGGACTAGAGTAGATGTAGAAGATGATGATGTAGAAAAAACTATATTATATGCACATAGCATAGGTAAAAAAGTATATGTAGCTATGAATATTTTTGCATGGGATGAAAAATATGAAGAAATTATAAAAGTTGCAAAACAACTAAATACAATAAAACCAGATGGAATAATTGCTTCTGATGGAGGGGTAATACAGATTTTAAAAGAATATGCACCAAATGTAGATATTCATATTAGTACACAAGCTAATGTTATAAGCTACCATACTAGCAAATTTTGGTATGATAATGGTGCTAAAAGAGTTATTCTTGGAAGAGAAATGAATAAAGAACAAATTAAAGAGTTGATGGCAAATAAACCAGATGATTTAGAAGTAGAAATATTTGTCCATGGCGCTATTTGTTTTGGTTATTCTGGAAGATGTTTTTTAAGTGATTTTTTAGCAGGAAGAAGTGCAAATTTGGGAGACTGTGCACAAAGTTGCAGATGGGCATATAACGTATATGTTGAAGAAACAAATAATCCAGGCAATTTAATGCCAGTGGAGCATGATGAAAAAGGAACATACATATTTTCATCAAAAGATTTATGTTTAATTAAAGAAATTCCAGAAATAGTACAAATGGGCATAGATAGCTTAAAAATAGAAGGTAGATTGAAAACAGAGTATTATTTAGCATCAGTAGTGAATGCATATAGAAATGCAATAGACGATTATATGGAAAATCCTAAAAATTATGATTATAAGAAGTATTTGAAGGAACTAGAAAAAACAAAAACAAGAGGGTTAACTACTTTTTATTTTAATGATAGAAATAATAAAGACATTCAAGAATATGAGGGAAAACAATATAACTCAGATTATGAATTTGGTGGCAAAGTAGTAGACTTTGAAGATGAAAAAACTATTATTGAAATAAAAAACAAATTAAAAGTTGGAGATGAATTAGAAGTACTAATTCCAAATCAAATAGATACGTATAAATTTAATATAGAAAAGCTATGGGATATAGAAACAGGAGAAGAAATTGAAGTTATTAATCCGGGAAGGGCAGAACAAAAAGTAAAAATGAAATTGCCAATAAAAGTAGAAAAAAACTGGGTTTTAAGAAGAAAAAAGTTATAATTTACAAATAGAGAGATTATGCACTTTATTGTTTCCAAACTAATTTTGTATTAAGTAATACGAAAAATGTAAATCTAATATAATTTGTTTTAAAATGCAAAAAGAAAAAGGAATTTTGAAATTTCAAAGTTCCTTTTTCTTTTATCATTTCTCTAATTTCAAAGCTGTGTAAAAGCCTAGTGTAAAAAGAAGTAAAGAAAAAAGTGAAAAAGAAGAAGGAAGTAATACAAAGACACTACCTAATACAAAACCAATAATGGCATAATATGTTTGAGCAGAATAATGATTTAGCAAAAATCGAATTAGAATTAAAAAGAAAATGCAACCACATAAAACTCCAAGTCCAATTGGGATTAAAACAGGTAAATATAAGGTAGAAATAGATTGCAAATAAATAGTGTAACTTCCAAAACATAGTAAAATAACAGTACTACTAACGCCTGGAATAATAATGCCACATGACATTGCAAAACCACAAAACCATAAAAATAGGAAGTTGGTATTACTAGTTGGAATATCAAAATGCATTTTATTTTCCAATAGAAATAAGATAAATCCAATACCAAAACTTACTAGAGTATAAAATAAAAAGGAAAGACGAAATTTTTTCTTTCCATTAGCTTCTTTAAATAAGGCAGGAATATTACCTAATATAAATCCAAGAAATAACAGTTTACACTCTGACTCATAATGCAAATATACATAATTTAGCAAATTACCAAACAAGAAAAATCCAATTGCAACACCTATAATGATTGGTAATAGAAAAGTAACATTTTTCTTAAAATCGTGAAAAAGATCTAATACACTATTTACTAATTTTTCGTATATACCAAAAATAACACAAAGTACACCACTACTAATTCCAGGAAGAATTGCACCTGCACCTATGGCAATTCCTTTAAAAATGTCAAGTAAAAATTTCATATATATACCTCGTCTCTATTGACTTTAAAATGCTAGCGTTTTAATATATTACATTTATCCATTAAGTAAGAAAATAAACAGATTTAAATATGTAGCAAATAGTGTCCATAATAAATATGGAATTTGTAATAAACCAGAAATTTTATTTTTGAAATAAAATTTTATTATCATTATTGCAATTAATATGAGTAAGAATAAAATCCATAAAAAAGCAAAGAATCTCCATTTAAATACAAAAAATATTATAGGCCATAGGGCATTTACAATTAGCTGAAGATAATAAATGGAATTAATTTTAGAAGAGACTAATGAATTAGCACTTAATATACCATATGATATACCCATTAGTATATAAAGTATAGTCCAAACGATAGGAAAAATTATACTAGGTGGTGCTAAAAATGGTTTTTGTAGAAAATTATAGTCAATGAAATTAGATATAATTAAACTAACAATAATACCTGTTAAAACTGGTAAAAATATAGATTTTATATAAGATTTAAACACGATAAAACCTCCTTTTTACATTCTATGGGTATAAAATGGAAATATTACATATTAATAAAAAAATAAAAAAAACTATTTACAAATTTAATACAAAATGGTATTGTTAAAGTAGTATATTACAAATTTAGTCGTAAAACGTCAAAGTAATACATATGATAAAGGAGGAAAAAATATGGGATTTATAGGAGTTTTAATAATAGTTGGACTTTTTGTAGTTTTTTTAGTTATTGTTATTGCAATTAGTAATCTAAAATATAGAGCTACACAACATATATTAAAAGATACGGGATTAAGCTCTTCAGATATAAATGCAAATGTTATAGGCAGTTTTGAAAAAAAACATTTACAAAAATTTTTAGAAGAGAATCCAAGTTACACTGAAGAATCAATAAAAGAACTATTAAAGCAATATGTTGTTCAAATGATAAGTAAAAATCCAATTGAAGGTTTTAGTCAACAAGTATCTGAGAAAATACAAAATGATTCTAAACTAGAAAAATTACAAAACATGCAATTTAGAAGAGTTAATGTGAGCCGTTATACAGCTCCAAGATTAGGTGCACTTGTAGTTTATGCAGATAATAGAAATGAATATAATATTTATTTGAATTGCAGTTTAGTAAACGGAAAAGTTCAATTAGATCAATATACGATTTCTAAAGGTGCTGTTGTAGGATTCTAAAAAAGTTTATTAATTATATAGAAAAATCTATATAATTGGTATATTATAATTTTGGAGATAGGAGGAGACAAAAGATGAGTGAAAAAGGTAAATCAATAATAGCATGGGTATTTGGCTGGATAGGAGGATTAATAGTACTATTTGCACTTAAGGATAATTCTAGAAATACAAAAATTCATGCAGCACAATCAATAGTTTTTAGTGTGGCATATTTTGTAATAAGCTTGATATACAATTTAATTCCTATATGGATACCATTCTTTAGTTCAGCATTATCTATAATTTACCTTGTTGGTGTAATTATGGGAATAGTTAAAGCAGCAAAAGAAGATGAAAATCCAGAATTACCAGTTATAGGTGGACTTGCAAAGTCTATATTTGGTAAAAAAATTGAGGAATAATACAAAAACTGTTTGAATAAAAGTCCTTTTAGAATTATTTATTTTAAAAGGATTTTTTTTTATGTAATAAAAAATGATAGATAGTCAGGCACGAAAAAAAATATATACACATATAATTTGATATAGTGAAATTTTGGAGGTATATAGATGTTTGACATTTCAATATCAGGTTTTTTAGTATTTTTACATTCAGCAGTTTTGGTGGTAGGATATATATCAAGTAATAATTTGTTCCCTGAACCGTTGTCACCAAAAGAAGAAGAAATGTATATAGAAAACTTAGAAAGAGGAGATGAAGAAGCAAGAAATGTACTAATAGAAAGAAACTTAAGATTAGTTGCGCATATCTGTAAAAAATATACTTCGACTAAAGTGGAACAAGATGATTTAATTTCTATTGGAACGATAGGTTTAATAAAAGGAATAAATAGTTTCAAAGTAGATAAAAAAGTAAGACTTTCAACATATGTTTCAAGATGCATAGAAAATGAGATTTTAATGTATCTACGTTCAACTAAAAAAATAGGAGCAGAGGTTTCATTAGAGGACCCAATAGGCAAGGATAAAGATGATAATGTTGTAACATTGCAAGATGTGTTGGAAAACAATGAAAGAAATATAGAAGATGAAGTAGATTTAAAAGTGAAAATAAAGCAATTATATAAAAATATAAAAAAAGTTTTAAAAAATAGAGAGAAAGATATAATTGAAATGCGATTTGGGCTAGATGGTAAAAAGCCAAAAACTCAAAATGAAATTGCAAAAATGTTTGGAATTTCGCGTTCATATGTTTCGAGAATAGAAACAAAGGCTATAGGAAAATTAGCTAAAGAGATAAAAGAATAATAAATTAGGTACTCATAATTATTATTATTTTTATAAAATAGTTATGAGCTTTTTTATATATGTAATAAAATCATAAAAAATATGCTCTAAAATATAGAAAATTTCAAAAAATTGTAAATATTTCCTTGCTATTTTTTGGATATTATTGTATTATATTATAAGTATAAATTGTATATAACTGAAAGGAGCAATAGTCGATGAAAAAGGCAGTTGTAGTAATAATAGCAGTATTTTGTATGCTGGTAAGTACAGTAGTCTTAGCGTCAAACACAACGTCAAATAACGTAGAGAATACGGATGTTAATGAAAGGGATACTTCAATAAGCCAGTTAGTTCAATTAAAAGAAAAAGAGGAAAAATCTTTGGAAGATTATAAAAAGGCTTATGGATCTGATGCATATGGGTTTACAGCATATTTATTAAATAAAATACAAATTTATAGTATACCTTTTTGTTTTGTAGGAATCGCAATTAGTGCAATTTATCAGTACGTCTTAGGTATAAGAAAAATGGATGTTAGAGACAAAGGTTTTCTTGTTATGATATCAATTGTAACACTATTTGTTATTGCACAATTATTACCATTAATTTTTGCAATAGTAGTAAGAGGTTGGGGGGATTAAACAAATGAAAGTTTTATTTGCAGTTAGCAATGAATCTATATCAGATGCTATAGTTAAAAAGTATCAGCAAATGTATAAGGAGATAATATCTAGTAAAAATGTTTACTATTTTAATGCTATTATAAAGGAGTTACAGAAAGATAAGTCTTATGATAGAATAGTAATAAGCGAAGAATTGGAGCCATTCGTTAGTAAAAATTATGATACAATCGATAATTTCTTATTTGAAAAGTTAGATAGTATAAGTGATGAAGCTTCAAATGGACAAGGAGAAGATATACCAATTATACTTATAACAACTGAGAGAAGAACAAAAGGCGAAAATATATTAGTTAAGTTATTTGGTATAGGAGTTTATAGTGCATTAATTGGGCAAGATAGAAGTATAGAACAAGTATGTAACCTAATTAATAAACCAAGAAGCAAAAAAGATGCAAAAATATATTATAAAATTTCTTCAGATGAAGTTGAGTACAAATATGAAAAAGAAGGAAACGTAAGTGAAATAGAGATTCAAAATATATTGGCACACTATAAAAAATTAGGAAAAAATGAAGATAAATATGTTGAAAGTTTTAATAGCATTTCAAATCAATATACAGATGCACAATTAAGATTAATTATTAAATTTTTGCCACTAAATGTAAAAGCAGTATTGGAAGCTAACTGCCCGAAATATCAACAAGTTGTTGCATATGAAGGTGGAGCAAATGAAAACTACAGAAACCCACAATCTAAAATTGCTAAAAAACAAGAAAAGCAGCAAAAAACAGATAAAAGAGCAGAAAAGGCAGGTTTGAAAATTGAATCAATTAAAAGTGAAAAAAATAATACTATATTAAGCAAACCTGTTATAATTCCATCAGAAGTTACAACTGAAAATGTGAAAAAAGTATCATATAAACAAAGTAATGAAAAAAGAACAGTAGAAAATCAAATGAATAATATGACTCAAATAGAGGAGCAAGAGAAAATGAATCAAACAAACAAAACAGGTTTTCAAGGTGGACAAGTACAAAATTCTCAAATGTCAAGACCAATAAATCAAGGAATGCAAGGGCAAAATCCTCAAATCGGACAAGTAAGTCAAGGAATGCAAGGACAAAACCCTCAAATTAGGCAAGTAAATCAAGGAATGCAAGGACAAAACCCTCAAGTGAGACAAGTAAATCAAGGAGTACAAGGGCAAAATCATCAAATGACTCAAATAAATCAAGAAAATCCTCAAATTGGACAAATGAATCAAGGAATGCAAGGACAAAACCCTCAAATTAGGCAAGTAAATCAAGGAATGCAAAATCAAAATCCTCAAATGTCAAAAACAACAATTCAAGAACAGAAAAATCAAGTTGAGGATATAATTGAAGATATACCTCAAATTGATTCAACACAGGAAATTCATGATATTCAAAATCAGTCCAAAAGAGGAAGAGGAAGACCTAAGAAGAATCAAAATGAAGTTGGGGTAGACACAAATATTGAAGCGCAACCAAAAAGAGGGAGAGGAAGACCTAAAAAAGTTCAATTAGAAAATGATATAGAAAATAATATTAATACTGAAACAGAAAATATATTACCTGGTTTTGAAAACTATAATGAAGCCAATGTAAATCAGTATGAAAATACAGAAAATGAATTACCTGGATTTGAAAGCTATGATGAAAATAATGTAAATCAATATGAAAATGAAGAGGCTAAATTACCAGGTTTTGAAGATATACAAGACAATGAACAATCATATAACGAAGAAGAAAATGTTTTACCAGGATTTAATGATATAGAAGAAAATCAAGATGACGGAATACTTCCTGGGTTTAATGATGATTTAGATAATACACCAAAAGATACTAATAATTCAGAGTACAGTAATCAACAAAATAATGAACAATCATATGATTCAACAACACTACCAGGAATTGAAGATTATAATATGAATTATGAGTTTGAACAAGATAATAATGATGAAGGTATGCTACCTGGATTCGAAAATTATGATGAAAATCAATTTGATAATTTTGGAATGCAAAATGATAGTATGCCATCAGGAATAGATAATAATATTAATGGTCAAAATTTGAATAATACACAAAATTATAATAACATAAATCAAAATAATGTAGAGCAAGAAACAAATAATGTAAATTCAAGTTATAATGAAAATCAAAATTATAGTTATAATAATGAAACAGAATTTAATAATATGAATCAAGGCTATAATGATTTTCAAGAATCTAACAACGTTGCACAAGCTTATAACACTAATACGAATTATAATACTAATGGCTCAAATTTCAAAATGAATACGAATGAAGAACAAATAACAACGCAAAATACAGTAAACAGTGCTAGTACGGAATCTTTAATAAGTGGAGACAAAAAAATAGTAGGATTTGTAGGAACATCTAAGAATGGAACATCATTTATTGTTGACAATTTAGCTCAAATGTTATCAAGGCAAGGTATAAAAATGGCAATATTAGATTTGACAAAAAATAAAAATGCATACTATATTTATACGAAGAATGAAGAACAATTAAGAAAAACAGCAATGAATTGTATGAAAAAATTAGAGCAAGGTATTACAGAAGGAATAAAAGTAAATCCTAAATTAGATGTATATACGTCTGTACCAGGAGAAGAAGAGGAGTTAAATATAGATAATATTATAAATACTCTAATGAATGCATATTCACTAATTTTAGTGGATTGTGACTTTAAATCTGACTATAGATATATAGCTAAATTACAAGAACTTTATTTAGTACAAAGTATGGATGTACTTACAATTCAACCACTTACAGCTTATTTAAGAGATTTAAAAGCAAAAGGAGTATTAGATCAAAGTAAATTAAGAATAGTAATTAACAAATATATAAGAGTAAGAAGTTTAACAGAAAAAACAATTATTGGAGGAATGGCATTCTACAATGATCCAGCAATGTCATTTATGACAGAATTATTTAATAGAGAAACTATAAAATACACTGTAATTCCTTTTGATATGCAAGCATATTCAAAATATTTAGAGGGATTAGTAAACTGTGAAATTTCTACAGATGGATATTCAAAAGAAATAATTACTGAATTAAGAAAACTTGCAAATATGGTATATCCAATGGTAACAAGTGGAGTTAAATATGATAAGATAAACAAAAAACAAAAAAGTCAATATGGACAATATGAAAAAGGATTTTCGCCACAAATGAATGATACATTAAGTAGAATGAAAAGTAATCAATAGAAGTATAAGAAAGGGAGGAAACATTTTGATAATAGCTGTAATAATACTATTAGTAATAATAATTGGCTTTTTGATGCTATATAATATGTCCGTTTATAAAAAAATTGATGTATATAAAAATGTTAACCAAAAAATAACAAGTTTAAATGTATTACAAGACTTTATGAATGAAATTGGTGAAGAAAAGTCAGCAGATGAAAAAGTAAAAAGACTAAATGAAATACTAATAGAAAAATATGATATAAAATATTCTACTATAGTAGTGTATACTGGGACAGAATATAAAATAAAAGCAACGAATGTAGATCAAAAGCATTGGGATGCTTTAAAAAGTCTTCATAAAGAAGAAATATTTAAAGACAGTATACAAACAGCTACGCCTAAATATATAACAGTAGAAAAAGAAGGAGAAAGACTACCTTATCAAAAATTAGAATTTGGTAGAGCAAAATCAGCAATGTTTTTCCCTTTGTATATAGATAATATATATATTGGATATTGGATTATTGAAAGTGGAATACCGCATGATTTTGATAATGTAGATACAACTATATTAGAAGTTGTAAAAAATAATATAATTTCAGCATTAAGAACTATAGAAAAACAAGGTGTTGTTGAAAATATAGTAAGAACAGATGAGTTTACAGGTCTAAAATCAGAAGAATATTTATATTCGGAGGGAAAGAGAAAGATAGATTTGTATACAACATCGGCGATATGTATGTTTAAAATAACAAATATTGTGGATATAAACGAAAATATAGGTAGACATACTGGAAATAAAATGATAACTCAGATAAGTAATTTAATAAAGAATAGTATATCTGATGAATATATTTTTGTAAGATATATGGGACCAAAATTTGTAATAGCATTTTCAGGAGTGGAAGTAAATGGTGTAACAGATTTTATGAATGATATTAAACAAAAAATAGAATCAATGAGAATTCCAGCAGATGAAAGAGATTTGTATGAAGATGATGAGGAAGATTTGGTGGCAATTCCACAAATAAATGTTGTTATTACTAAATATTATAAAGGAACACAAATAGAAGGTGTAACAAAAAAATTAGAAGAGTATTTGGATAGTGCAACTAATGAAAATACAATAAATTACATTTAAAGGAGGTATACTATGTCAATAGATGAAACAATGTGCTTTAAAGTAGGAAAAGATGATAGCAACAGAAGTAAAGAAATATTAAAAAAAGTATATGAGGCACTTGCAGAAAAAGGATATAATCCAATAAATCAAATAGTTGGTTATATTTTATCTGGTGATCCAACATATATTACAAGCCATAATGATGCAAGAAATTTAATAAGACAAATTGAGAGAGATGAACTACTAGAAAAAATGGTAAAAAATTATATAGAAATTAATTAGAACAGTAAAAATTTATTTAGGAATTAGGAAAAAATGAGAAAATTAGGTATAGATTATGGTGAAGCAAGAGTGGGAATAGCAATAACAGATGAGCTTGGAATAACAGTACAAGGATTAGAAACTATACATCATAACAATAATGACAAAATACTTTTGCAAAGATTGGAAGAAATTTTAAAAAAGTATGATGTAGATACTATTGTTATTGGTATACCAATAAATATGAATGGAACAAAATCAGAAAGAGTGGAAATAACAGAAAAGTTTATTCATAAATTGAAATGTAAATTTAATAACATAAAAATAGAAGAAATAGACGAGAGATTAACAACAGTAGCTGCGCATAAGACTATGAATTTTTTAGATGTAAATAAAAGGAAAAAAAAGAATATTGTTGACACAATCTCAGCAGTTTACATATTAGAGACATATATGAATAAAATAAGAAATAATAAATTATAAATAAGAATGTATTGCTAGAAATAAAAAAATAGTATATGATATAAAAAATAACAAATAATAAATAAAAAGCAAATAAAATTTAATATAAATAAGAAGGGAGAATAAAATAATGAAAGAAGATGAAAATTTGAATGTTCCAGATGAGGAGTTAGACAACATAGTAGTATTAAATGATGAAAATGGAGAAGAAGTTTCTTTTGAATTTCTTGATATAATTGAATTAGACGGAGAAGAATATGTAATATTATTACCTATTGAAGATGAAGATACAGATGATGCAGGAGAAGTAGTTATATTAAGAATAGAAGACACAGAAAACGAAGAGGAAGAATCATATGTAAGTGTTGATGATGAAAATATTTTAAATAAAGTTTTTGAAATGTTCAAAGAAAAGTTTAAAGATGAATTTAATTTTATAGACGAAGATTAAAAATTAGGAGGTCGGATTTTTCTGACCTCTAAATGTTATAGATAAAAAATATGTAATTTTATAAAACAGAAATAAATGGAGGATTAATTCAAATGAAAAATTTAAGCAGTTGGTTAATAGTATTTTTTATGGTAGCTTTTTGGGGCTTTAGAGTTATAGTAGCAATAATGTCATCTATAAATTCACAATTTATGATACAGCCCTCAAATTTAAATATAGAAATAGTATTATTATTCGTAGTATTAATATGTGTGCCATTTATATTTAAAAGAAAAATGATAGGTGCAATAATTTATTTAGTAGGTTATGGATATTATTTTGGACAAGATTTATTAAGTAAAATAATGATGATGATAAATGGAGAAACCATACCAATGTCAGATTATACATCAATGTTCTTTTCTTTAGTAGGATTTTGCTTACCAATATTTGCGCTATTTGATATATTATTAGATAAAGGCAGGAAGGCAAATCCAAAAGATAAGAAAACAGACTGGTTTTATAAAAATGAACAATATGATAGACAATTGGATGAGAGAGCAGATAAAAATAATTACAGAACATTATAATTAAACTATTAGGGACGGGGTTAAATAGTTTAGCTCTGTCTCTAATAGTTTATAATACTTGTTCACAGGATATATTTAAATTTATAAGATTAAGGAGAACTATATGGAACAAAATGACTTAAATGATAAAATTGAAAATAAAAAAGAAAAATACGCTGAATTGTGGAAAAAAGATTCTATAGAAATGGATAATAATAAATTATATGATTGGATGTCAAGCAAAGTAGAAAAATATAAAACTATACTAGAAATTGGATGTGGTGCTGGAATAAGTACGTTGAATTTATTAAAAAGAAATCATAATGTTATATGTGTTGAATCTAATAAATATTGTATTGATATGACAAGAAAATTATTATATGATAATGGATATGAAAATATTGAAATAATTAATAAAAGAGTATCAGAAAATAATTGTATAGAATTAGTTAAAAAAATTAATAAAAATATTGATTTGGTTATTTGCTGGAATCCTGGTGGCGTAGGTGCTTTATCTAAAGAGGAAATTAATGCAAAATATTCAGAGCTTTTAGATATGGGATACCCAATGCCAAAAAATTCTGAGGATTTTATTAGTGATTACTCGGAAGATATTATTAGAAGTGCCTGCAAAATAGGACAAACATTAAATGTAGATGTAAATATAGTAGACAGGTGTGAAGATGAAAATGAAAATATATCTAATTATATAGATATAGAAGAATATGGTATTACTAGAATTCTATCTAATCAAATAGAAAATTTTAGTAATAAAAATACTATGAAAGAATATAAAAAAATATTTTATAAATCATTCTTATTATTAAGATAATTATAATTTAAAATAATTTACATATTGTACTATATAATTAATTAAAAATGAAATATACAAAAAAGCATTAGTTTAAAAATCGAAAAAAGAAAAATTCAAATAAAGGAGTAATCTAATGAATAAAAAACAAGAAAATAATAGTTATCACAAAATTAATGTTAACTGGTATCCAGGTCATATGGCAAAAGCCAAAAAGCAAATAATAGAAGATTTAAAATTAATAGATATAATAGTTCAAATAATAGATGCTAGAATTCCAATATCAAGTACTAATATAGATTTAGATGAATACATGGGTAAGAAAAGGAAAGTAATGGTATTAAATAAAAGTGATTTAGCAGACGAAAAAGAAAATGAAAAATGGTTGAAATATTATAATTTAAAAAATATACCGGCAGTACTTATGGATTCAAATACAGGAAAGGGAACAAAGGATATTATAAATATTATAGAAAAAATAGCAATTGAAGAAAGAGAAAGTAAGCAAAAAAAAGGAAGAATAGGAAAAGCTATACGTATAATGGTTGTAGGGATACCTAATGTTGGAAAGTCTTCTTTTATTAATAGATTGACTAATAGAGTATCTGCTCAAGTTGGCAATAAACCAGGCGTAACAAAGCAAAAACAATGGGTAAAAGTAAATAATAATATAGAATTATTAGATACACCAGGTGTATTATGCCCTAAATTTGAAAATGAAAATATAGCATTAAATCTAGCTTTTACAGGAACAATAAAAGATGATATAATAGAAAAAGTAGAAATAGCTTATAGGTTATTACAATATTTATTAGAAAATAATTTGCAAAATGTTTTAGAGAGATATAAATTGAATGAAAGTGAGGTAGAAAAGATATTAAAGAATGCTGATAGGATGCAAAATGAAAATATAATGGAAGTAATGCATTTAATAGGTCAAAAACGCGGGGCAATAATGTCAGGAGGAAGTATTAATGAAGAAAAAGTTTCAAACATAATATTAGATGATTTTAGAAGTGGAAAACTAGGGAGAATTACTATTGAAAAGGCTAAAATATAAGAAAATTTAAAAGTACATAAATAATAAAGTGATATGAAGGAGAATTATGGAAGAATTAATAAAAAGAGAAAAAGACTTGAATGAAGTTAGTTTAATGCCACCTTTAGTATGGTCATATATAGGTGACAGCGTATACGAATTATATATTAGAACAAGATTAGTAAATTTAACAAAGCTAAAGCCACATAAATTACATATAGAATCAATTAAGTATGTAAAAGCTTCGGCTCAAGCAAATATTCTTAATAAAATTTATGATAAACTAAGTGAAGAAGAAAAAGACATTGTAAGAAGAGCAAGGAATGCAGAGAATCATCATTTACCTAAAAATGCAACTAGTACTGATTATATGTACGCTACAGCTTTTGAGGGATTAATAGGGTATTTGTATTTAGCTAAGAAAGATGCAAGATTAAAGGAAATATTAGAAATGACGATTATTTAGTTAAATTCTTTATCTAATGCATATAAAATATGACAAATAATAATAGAATTGCACTAATTATATAAAATATATGAAAAATTTGATTGACAGGAGCAATAAAAAATGCTATTATAAATAAGCAATATTAATTACATGGCCCCTTGGTCAAGCGGTTAAGACGCAGCCCTCTCAAGGCTGAATCATGGGTTCGATTCCCGTAGGGGTCACCAAAACATTTTAATATAAAGGTTCAATGCCAATGGCTGAGGTGAAATACCTAAAAAGTATTTCTATCTCAGCTTTTTTCATGAGGAATTATTATCATAACATTAAAAAAGAGGAAAATATTAAATGTAAAAATTATATGAAAAATATTGAAAAAGCAATAAAATTATGTTATAACCAATTATAGTGAAATACAAAGGAGGGTATTATAATGGCAAAAATAAATAGTAAAAAAGAAGTTAATAAAGGTCAAAAATTAGATGCAGGAAAAGTATTTACAAAAGTTATGGCAGCTATACTTGCTTTCCTTATGGTAATTAGTGTAGCAGGAACATTAATATTTTATATAGTACAAGCATAATAAAAATGTATATCAATTGAAAGGAATATAAAATAAGAATGAAAGATAGTTTTTCAGAAGCTTTGTCAAACTTTTGGCAATTAAATATAGTAACGTATTTTAATGAATTAGTACAGAATCCATTAAGAATAATATCTTTAATATTAGATTTAGCAATTGTAATATTTTTAGTATACATGTTAATAAAAATAGTAAGAAATTCTAGAGTATGGCAATTGATGAAAGGTATTATATTATTAATAATTGCAACTGTACTAAGTGGATGGCTTCGTTTAGATATTTTAAATTTCATACTTACATCTTTAATGACATATGGAGTAATTGCAATTATAGTAATCTTTCAACCAGAGTTAAGAAGAGGTTTAGAACAATTAGGAACTAACAAATTTACTAGATTTTTTGGAATAGATAAAGATATAATAACAAAAACCAAAGAAGATATATATAAAATAGTAATAGCGGCAGAAGAATTATCGAAAACTAAAACTGGTGGTTTAATAGTAATAGAAAGAGATATAAAGGTAAAAGACATTGCAGAAACAGGTGTAGAAATAAATGCAGAAGTCTCTCCACAATTATTAGTTAACATATTTGTCCCTAATACGCCTTTGCATGATGGGGCTGTTATAATAAGTGAAAATAAAATACAAGCTGCAGCATGTATTTTACCACTTTCAAACGCAACTGACATTGCAAAGGAGCTTGGAACTAGACATAGAGCAGCAATTGGAATTTCTAAGGAAACAGATGCGATTGCAATAGTAGTATCAGAAGAAACAGGAAAAATATCTGTAGCTAAAGATGGAACTTTAATAGCAGATTTAAAGGAAGAAGCTCTAAAGAGAATATTAATAAAGCATATAGTTACTAATAGATTAGTAGAAGGAGTAAATGCAAAAAGAATAAAAAAGGTTAAATCAAAAAGTAAAAAAGAAGAAAAAACAATTGTTGATAGTAAAATAAATAAAAATGAAAAAGAATAAATATTATTAGAACTAAACTATTAGGGACGGGGCTAAATAGTTTAGGTTTTCATTAAACTAATGAGGACGGAGTTAAATAGTTTAAGAATAAAAAGCGTTAAACTATTTAGCCCCGTCCCTAATAGTTTAGTAATGGAGGAATAGAATGAGAAATATAAGACTTACAATTGAATACGATGGAAAGGATTTTGATGGCTGGCAAAAGCAACCTAAAAAGTTAAACATCCAGGGAGAAATAGAAAGAGCGATAGAAGAGCTAACTGGACAAAAAGTAGAACTAATTGCATCAGGGAGAACTGATGCTGGGGTTCATGCATTAGGACAAGTTGCAAATTTTAAAACTTCAAGTGATTTCCCTGTAGAAAAGTTTCCAATTGCAATAAATTCAAAATTAAAAAAGTCTATAAGAATAAAAAATGCAGAAGAGGTAGATGAAAAGTTTCATAGTAGATATAACTGTAAAGAGAAAACATATAGGTATATAATAAATAATTCAAAGCAGGGAACAGCAATTTATAGAAGTTTAGAATATTTTATGCCCGTGAAATTAAATGTAGAAGAAATGAAAAGAGCTATAAAGTATTTTGAGGGAGAACATGATTTTAAAGCATTTAAAGCAAGTGGAACAAGTAGCAAGACGAGTGTGAGAAAAATTTATAAAGCAAGAATAGAAGAAAAAAATGAGAGAATAATAATAGAATTAACAGGAAATGGTTTTTTATATAATATGGTTAGAATTATTTCTGGAACTTTAGTGGATGTAGGATTAGGAAAAATAAAACCAGAAAAAATTGAAGATATAATAAATTCAGGTGATAGAAAAAGAGCAGGAAAAACGCTTCCAGCACATGCATTATATTTAGTAGAAGTGAAATATTAGTAAGGAATTATCAATGCATAAAAGTAACAAAATGTAAAGAGCAACATATTATATACAAAAACAAAACATAAGGAGAAAAATATTATGAATACAGTACTATTCTTTTTTGCATTGCCAGTAGCCACAATAATATTATCAATAGTATTACAAAAAATATTAAGAAATGCATTTTTAACAGCTGCTACATTTTTGGCAATATATTTAATACTTACTTTTACCGCATTCGATGTAAATTTTTTAATTTTCACTATTGCATATACAATATTATCATTTGTAACTGCAATCATAGCAGAATTTATTTTTGAAAGATGTGAAAACAGAAATGTGTGTTGGCATAGAAACTGTGCATACTCATGTACTTCGATGAATAATGCTAATATAAGAAATATTACAAATAGTAATGGAACAAATTTAAACAATACATCTTCTCAAATAAATGAAAATTCACCTTTAATGAATAATATGTCAAACCAGTCTAATTGTATTAATGCAAATAATAGACCAAATACAATAGCTGTAAATGTAAGAGATACAAACAATGCATCCAATAATTCAAGTTGGTGTTGCTATAGAAGATAAAAAATATATGCATTATTACTATAAGCGTTAATAAGGACAAATATTGAAAAATATTTGTCCTAAAATTTTGAAAAAATATATATTACAATAATATTACAATAATATTAATTTTAAGTTACAGTTGACGATTTATATTGTTTAATATCTAAAAATGTTATACAATTATATTAATAATGATAGTTTGTCAAAAATAAGGAGGAATATAAACATGGCAATGAATCCAATGCAAAGAAAAGCAAATAATTATTTATTAATAGGAGTATTTGTAACTTTACTCATAACAGGAAGTATAATAGGCTTTTTAGTGTATCAATTAGTTAGTATTAATAGAGAAAGGGAAGAAGAAAAAAAGAAATTAGCGACTGTATATATATTAGCAGAAGATGTTACTTCTGGATCAGATATAACAGAAGATTTATTTATTCAACAAAAAATATCATCTTCAGCAATTCCAACTAATGCAATTGATTTAAGTGTTTTTTATGATAGTGAGACAGATACCACAAATGAATTTGTAGCCAAAATTAATATTTCAGCTGGAACAATTGTAACAGATGAAATGATAGTTGAAAAAGGTGAAGAAATAACAGCAGATGTAAGAAAACAAGAATACAATATGTTAGTATTGCCATCACAATTACAAACAGGTTCATATGTGGATGTTAGATTATTTATGCCAAATGGTCAAGATTACATAGTAATTTCTAAAAAGAAAGTTACAATTCCACAAAATATAGATATGACATCTTCGCCTACAACGATATGGTTAAATATGTCAGAGGCAGATATTTTGGTAATGAGTAATGCAATAGTAGAGGCATATACTGTACCAGGTTCAAAATTATATGTAACTGAATATGTTGAACCAGGAAATCAAGAAAAGTCATCTCCTACATATGTTATTAAACCTGCAATATATCAATTAATAACTGCAGACCCTAACGTTGTTAATGAGGCAAAAAATGAATTAGTAACTAGATATTTAAAAGATATTAGATATGTAGGTGATGGAGTAAACTATAGCAACGAAAATAGTGCAGAGGTTAGAGCCGATATAGATGGTATGTTATCAATGTTTGCTGAGGATGCATTAGAAAATATAGAAGATAAAGTTAATGATGAAATGCAAAAAGCAGCACAAGAAAGACAAGATTATCTAGAATCATTAGGAGGATAATAATAAATTACAATAATGACGGAGGATGCAATGAAAAAAGTAGGTTTTATTGGGGGATATGAAAAAACAGATTTTATATTATATTTGTCAAAATTGTTAGTAGAAATGGGAAATACAGTTTTATTTATAGATGCGACAATAACACAAAAATCAAGATATACTATTCCTACTATTAACAATGTAAAAATGTATATTACTCAATATGAGGGAATAGATATTGCGGTAGGATTTGAAAATTATAATCTTATAAAACAATATTCAGGTATACCTATGAGTTCACCAATTAACTATGATTATATACTAATTGATGTAGATACACCTAACATGGCTAGAAATTTTGAGTTAGAAAAGTGTGACCATAATTATTTTGTTACATCTTTCGACTTATACTCAGTAAAAAGAGGGATAATTACTTTTAATGCATTCCAAGAACCAGTTAATATGACTAAAGTTATATTTTCAAGAAAGGTAACAAAGCAAGAAAACGAATATATAAATTATTTAACAAAAGAATGTAAAGTAATTTGGAATGAACAAGCTACTGTTTATATGCCTTTTGAATTAGGTGATCAATCAGTAATATATGAAAATCAAAAGGCAGAAAAAATTAGAATGGGAAATTTAACTAACCAATATAAAGAAGGCTTAATGTATATAGCAACTCAATTAACAGGAGAAGAAAGCTACATACAAATTAAGAGAATAATGAAAAAAATAGAAAGAGGAATATAGAATGGCTATTATAGCATTTTGGAGTAGAGAAAAAAATGAAACAGGACAAACGCTATCAATGGTAGCATTAAGTACTTATATGGCAGTGGAGCATAATAGGAGAATTTTAGCGGTAAGTACAGAATTCAATGACAGAACACTAGAAAATTGCTTTTGGAATATGTCAAAACAAGGTACAATAGCTAGAGAAATAGCAAGTAGTAATCAAGTTGGTTTTGAGTCAGGATTTGAAGGTTTAGTAAAAATAGTAACTAGTAATAAAACTTCTAATTCCATAGTTTCAAATTATGCAAAAGTAGTTTTCAAAGATAGGTTTGATATTTTATGTTCAGCAAGTACAAAAAACTATGAAGAATATAAATCAATATGCAATATGTATCCTCAAATTTTAGAAGTTGCCAACAAAGACTATGAATTAGTATTTGTAGATATATCAAAAAAAATGCCACCAAATGTTGCTAATAAAATTTTACAAATGGCAGATGTTATAGTAATTAATATAACTCAAAAGTTAATGATAATAGATGATTATATAAACTTAAGAGAAAATAATGAGTTTTTTAAGAAAAATAATATAATGTTAAATATAGGTAGATATGATAAATTTTCAAAGTATAATGCAAAAAATGTAACAAGATATATAAGGCAAAAAAAAGAAGTATCAGTTATACCATATAATACATTATTTTTCGAAGCAACATCAGAATCAAAAGTTGCAGAATTCTTTTTAAGATTTAGAGGAGCAAAGGAAAATGATAGGAATGGTACATTCATAAATGAAGTGAGAAAAATGTCAGACAATTTATTATTTAAAATACAGGAAGTACAAATGAATAGATAGCCTTAAGAAAGGAGCCTAAAAATGAATTTTTTTAACATAATATTAATTTTAGCAGTTTTAGCTATTGCAGGATATCTAGTAGCAAGGAACTTAAAAAAGAAACAAGATGAAAAAGTTGAAGAACAAGTAAATGTAGATGATAAAACATATACATTAGAAATGATGACAGCTTTTATTAAGAAAAGGCTAGATGAAATAACTAAGATAAACCTTTATGATATAGGCTTATCAGAAGAAGAGTTAAAAAGAAGAAAAAATAAAAAGTATGAATTAAAAAAGGCTTTAAAAGGCTGTACTTATGGTGATGTTAATGATAAAAAATATATAAAAGAACTAATATATGATTTGCTGGAAAAAGAATATGGCGTTACTGAACTAAATGTATCTAGAGCCATTTCTTTTGATATACCATCACTTCTAACTTCACAAGACAAATTTGATATTATTTTATATATGTATAAACAGGAATTTGGCTATGAAGCTTTAACAGAGATAATAAAAAAATATGATTTAGCGAGATTAAAGTATGTAGAAGGAGAAGCAAAACCATCTTATGTTATAACAAGCAGTGAAATAGATGAAATTTTTGAGAAAGAAAACTTTATGCTAACCTTTCAAGATAAATTAAATGTAGTAGTTCAAAGAATATATCAACACTATAAAGGTTACAGTAGTATAGATGAAATAAGGGATATGAATATTGATGGTATTTCAGGTGGTGTATCTGGTTTACCAGAAAGCTTTTTAAGTCAAGTTGCACAAACAGATGGTGATTACATAGAGCAAATAATAGACCATAAAGTTCCACGTGCTTGTGATAGTATTTGGATAATGTTCCAAGGTAAATCAATTCGTTTAGAATTTTTATCTTTTGGTACAGAAGCAGAATTAAAAAGAGTATGTCAGAACATATACAAATATAATAACCCAGGACAGTTGTCTGATACAAATGGATATAAGATTAATGAAATGAAAGATGGTTCTCGTGTTGTTGTTGTAAGACCAAGTATGTCAGAAACATGGGCATTTTTCGTAAGAAAATTTGACGTAAAGCGTGCAACATTAGAGCAAATTATTAGATTCCCTGGTAAGGAAGATGCAATAGATTTATTAAAATATTTAGTAAAAGGTGCAAGAATCATATCACTTACAGGAGAGCAAGGATGCCGGAAAAACAACAATGCTTATGGCAATGATAGAAAATATATATGAAACAATGAACCTTCGTATTACTGAAACAGCATTTGAGTTGCATTTAAGAAAAATATATCCAACAAGAAATATATTATCAATGCGTGAAACAGAAACAGTATCTGGACAAGACTGTTTGGATGTTCAGAAAAAGACAGATGGTTCTGTTAATATCATTGGTGAGGTTGCAACTGACCCCGTTGCATCTTGGATGATTCAATCTGCACAAGTTGCATCTAAGTTTACTTTATTTACTCACCATGCTAAAACTTTTCCAGACTTAGTAACAGCACTTCGTAACTCTATGTTAAGAGCAGGGGTATTCAAAGATGAAAGAACAGCAGAAGAGCAGGTCGTTCAAGTATTAAACTTTGATATACACTTAGTAAAGGACTTTAGAGGAAGAAGATACATAGAAAGAGTAACAGAATGTATACCAGTTGAACAAAAAAATGAATATACATTTGATCATAGAAAAGAGAAAACCATAGAGGGAAAATTAGATAAATTTATAGATAATGCTACATATTACTTTACAAAAACTACCAATAGAGAACTATATAGATATCAAAACATATTAGAGTATCATGATGGCGAATATGTGCTAACAAACAAAATAACAGATAACAACATTAGAGAAATGCTAAACAATATGGATGATGCAGATGCAGAAGAATTTATAAAATTTGTAGAAGAAAAATGGGGAGTAAAAGTAGCAAGATATGAAGACGAAGAAATTGACGGAGATAATTTAGAAATAAAAAGAAAAAGAAAGAAAACAACAAATCAAATTTAAGATAGAGGTGAAATAAAACATGTCATCAGACTTATTATTATATATGGTTGCTGTAGCAGGTGGCTTGCTTGTAGCAATAATAATTGCATATATTTATGTTAATAAAAATGATAAAAACAAAAAGTATATAAATCAATTACAAGCAGGTACTAAAGAGACTAAGTTCTCAATGGAGGTAACATACCAAAAATTATACATGTTTTATTTAAAAGTACCATTTTTAAAAAGGTATGTTCTAAAATTAAGAAGAAGGCTTGAAATAATAAACCTAGATGATGAATATTTAACAAGAAATAGATCTTCTAAAATTTTAACTAGAGCATTAGCAATAATCATACCATTAACAATAATAATAATGGTAATAACTAGTAACAATTTACTATTAATGTGTATATTATTAATATTTGAAATATTTATTGTAGATACCATTATAGATGGAATGGTAGATAAAATTGATAATAATTTATTAAAGCAACAAATACATTTTTTTTCTGAGATAAGACATGCATATAATGAATTCAATATGGTAGAAGAAGCAATATATCAAACTGCACAAGACGATGATAATCCAGAAATGTCTAGGCAAGCTGAAAAAATATACGATGTATTAATATCAAATGACCCTGAATCTGAGCTTGAAAAATATTATGATATAGCTCCAAATAGTTATTTAAAAGAATTTGCAGGAGTTTCATATTTAACAAAAGAATTTGGAGATAGAAAAGTTGATGGAGCATCATTATATTTAAAAAATTTAAATAATATTACTCAAGAAATGCAACTTGAAATATTAAAAAGAGATAAATTAGATTATGTATTTCAGAGCTTATCTGTTATTTCAATAGTACCAATGCTTGCAATTGAGCCAATAAAAAATTGGGCGGTATCAATGTTTAGTTTTACAGCATCTTTCTATCAAGGAAAAGATGGAATGTTGGTACAAATTTTATTGCTAGTTTTAACCTTTGTATGTTATATACTAACTAGAAAATTAAAAGATAACGGCTCAACTTCAATGAATACAAAAAATACAGAAAATCCATGGCAGGAAAAATTATATAGAATAAAGCCAGTAAAGAAAATAGTAGACTTATTTATACCAAAAGAAGGAACTAAAGAAAACAGAAAAATAAAGAAACAAATGAAAGATGCAGCATCAAAAGATAAGATTCAATGGATTTATATAAATAGGTTAACGTTATGTATTTCTGCATTTTTTATATCACTATTTTTATTTTTCCAATTACATCAGATTACAATAAATAATGTTTATACAGATCCTACAACAACATATGATATAATAGGGGCTATGACAGATAAACAACAAAAAACTGCAATGCAGTTAACAGAGTCGGATAATCAATATATAGAAGTATTTAAAAATGATTCAGATTTAAAAGTTGAAAAAATTGTATCTGCAATGGATAGTGGAAGAATAAATGATACATATATAAACTCTAAAGATGAAGAAATGGTAGATGCAGCAGAAAGAATTATAGAAAAAATTGGAATAATTAAGAGTGAGTATTTAAGTTGGGTCGAAGTTTTAGGAGCAATTGTAGTAGCTATGATAGCATATATGGCTCCAATACTAATGTTAATTTTCCAAACTAAAATGCGTCAATTGGAAATGGAAGATGAGGTAATGCAATTCCAAACAATAATACTTATGCTTATGAGAATTGAGAGAGTAAATGTTGAAATTATATTAGAGTGGCTTGAAAGATATGCAAATATATTCAAAGATCCACTAAGTAAGTGTATTAATAACTATGAAAGTGGTGCATGGGAAGCATTAGAAGCAATGAAAGAAGATGTAACATATGAAGATTTTATAAGAATAATTCAAAGTCTTCAATCAGCAGTTGAAAAAATACCAATAAAAGATGCATTTGATGAATTAGATACAGAAAGAGACTATTATCAAGCTAAAAGGAAAGAATCAAATGACAGATTAATTTCTAGAAAAGGTATGATAGGAAAAGGTATAGGTTTTGCTCCTATGGTAGTACTATTTGTAGGCTATTTAATTGTACCACTAGTATTTATAGGATTAACAAGTATGAGTAATTCATTTAATTCATTAGCAAACATGAGATAAAAGAAAATATATTGAATTTACTTTACGAATAAGTGCAACATTAGTAAAACGAAAGGAATGAAAGTTAGTATGGAAAATGCATCAAAAGCACTTATGATGGCAGGTGGAATACTGTTAAGTTTAATGATAATAGGTCTAGTTGTATTTGCTTTTGGAAAAATAAATGAGTCACGAGAACAATCTCAAAGAGATGCAGATACAGCACAAGCTTTAGAATATAATAAAAGATTTGAACAATATAATAAAAAGATATTATATGGAAGTGATATAATATCTGCAATAAATAGAGTAGAGGATTATAATGCAATAGAAGCAGATGAAGATTCAGGCTTTAAACCAATCACTATAGAAATTAATATAATAAATCAAATTGCATTGGTTGATAGAAATTGGGATAGTAACTATAAAGACTATACTATTACAAGTGGATTACATAAAGACCCAAATGATGTTACTGCTTTAAAAAGAATATTTAATAATATAGATAGAAAAACAGAAGAATTAGAAGGTCAATATACGAATATAGGAAAATTAATAAATTTGCAAAATCAGTACAAATATCAACTATCTTCAAGTAATTATGAAGCAAAGCTTAAAGAGTATAGCATAGATAAAAGTAAAAGGCTAGTAGATATTGAAAATGAAATAGAAGTTTACAAAGCTCTTAGTTCAACACTTTCAAGTTTTAGGGCAAAATTTTTCTCTTGTGAGGGAATAGAATATGATAATAATTCAAGAAGAGTTTCAGTTATGAAATTTAAAGAGGTAAATCCAGATTAATTAAGTATAGGTTTATAGGTAAAACCAGATAAAAACCTAAATTTATTATGTAAGGAAGTTAAAATGGAAAATGCATCTAAAGCTTTAATAATGGCTGCATCTGTATTGGTTGCTGTTATGGTAATAACTGTAGGAGTAGTAATATTCAGTATATTTGGGAAATACTCTGCAGAGGCTCAAGCAGAGCTCGCAGCAATTGCTGATAACGAATTTAATGCTAAATTTTTAAAATATATAACTTATGTTAGTGGTGACATGACTAATGAAGAGTTAGAGGCAGATAGGGTATTGTTAACAGCACATGATGTAGTAACAATTGCAGGATATGCAAGAGAAAGTAATGAAAAATTAGGTTTTTATGACCCAGCAAATGGCTATACAGAGGAAGATTGGAAATCTGATGCAACACAATATGTGCAAGTAGATATAAAAGATAAACAAGGTAATAATATTATATATGAGCATTTTGAAAATTACAATTTGAGTAAATATATTGAATTTATAGATAATAATTCAATAATTCATACCAGGGATGAAGTTACAAATGAAATAATAGATGCAAATACTAAGTATTATGTCTGTAATATAGATAATGTACGAATAAGTTTAGATACAAAAAGAATAAAGTATATTGACATAAGACCTATAAATTAGAAAAAATAATAAAAATATTGAAATATGTAGAAGAAAGTGTTATAATATAGAGTAGGAGGTTATGTTGAAGAAAAAGGTAATATTTTTTATAATAATTATAGTTGTAATAGCAACAGCAGTTATATACTATATAGGAAATTATCAAATGCAATTAAATGAATTAAAAAAAATAAATTCAAATTATGAATTATATTATGACAAAGAAATTTTAGGTACAGATATAATCTCAATAATTAATAAGACTATGGACTGGAATGAACAAAATGATATTCCTAAGAACGAAAAAGGAGAGTATCAGGAAAATGATACAAATTCTATTATAATAACAGTTAAATTTAAAGGAATAGAAGATCAAGAATTTATATATAGAATGGAAGCAATTGCAAAACAAGGTTCAGTAGAATTTGTAAAAAATTTTGGAGGAATTACTTTTAAGTGCACAAATATAGAATATCACGAAAAATCTAAAATGGTAAAAAGTCTGTTTATAGAACAAATGTAGTTATTAATTTTTAAATTAATATAAAAAAAAAACAAGGGAGGAATTTATTATGGAAAATGCGTCAAAAGCTTTAATTATAGCAGGAGCAATTATATTAGCGGTATTAATTATAGGTTTAGGTATGATGGTATTTATGCAATCAAATAATGTTGTAGATCCTGGTTCTGAAATGGATGCTTTAGCTAGGGATCAATTTAATTCAAAATTTACACCATATGAAGGAACAATGCAAGGTTCAAGAGTTATGAATTTATGTGATACAGTTAGACAGGTTAACATGCAGTATAGAGATGATAATACAAAACAAGTATTAATTGAGGGTGGAGATAAAGATACAGAAGATTTTACAGATGCTAATCAATATTCTGGTACAGCAACTGACGATTCAGGATCAGAAGAAAATGTTACAAAGAAATTAAATTCTGCTACAACAGTAAAGAAAGCGATAAGATCTGGAAAAACATATAATGTCACTTTCCAATATGATAAAAATACTGGTTTAATCTGTACAATTCATGTTAGAGACTTAGCTGAATAATGGTATAAGTATAAAAAGAAAAAGTAGTAAAAAGAAATTTTTTACTACTATATACCTTAGAGAAAAAAAGAAGGAATGAATTTTTAATATGGAAAATGCTGTAGAAGCTTTAAAAATGGCATTTGCATATATAGTTTTTGGTATAGCATTATCAATAAGTATAGTAATGTTCACAAAAGCCAAAAGCACATCTGATATGGTTTTAACCACTCAAGATGAAACAAATTATTATGACTACTATACATATGAAGAAGAAGGATATGATAGAGAAGAAAGAGTGGCAAAATATCAAAAAAGGATTGTCGGATTAGAAACAGTTATACCAACATTATATAAATACTATAAAGAAAATTATACAGTAGTATTTAAAGTGGGAGACTATGATGCAGAAAATGGAAGCCTAAGCAATGTAAGTAATATGGTTATATATAAATCAAAATCTCCTTATAAACAAGAAAGTTCTAATAAGGTACTTTGGGGAGACTATAAATGGCAAAATTATTGGGGTAATATACCAGCAACAAATCCAAGAATATATGATATTTGTTCCTTTGATGCAGATGAAGAAATAAAAAGGCATGAAATTTGGTCAGGTAAACAGAGTGATATGAAGCGCAATTTAGATTGCTTTTTAGAAGGAGGAGTTACATTTAGATCTCCAGACGGAAACTCAGATAGAGATATGCAATATACAGGAATAAAGAACCTAATAAGAACTAATGGTGGTAACGAGAATAACCCACGTTTTGTAGAAGAACTTGGGGAGTACATATATGAACGTGATGCAAGTGGGGAAGTAACTTCATCTGGAACAACAATAACAATAGATGGAGAAACGACTAGCATACTAAGAAAAAATAAAAAAAGGGTAATAACATATACTTTAATAAGAAATAGTTAATCTGAAGATAAAAATTCAAAAGAGAGTTTAAAAGAAATAGGAGGTTGGTGAAGTTGGATGATACACTAATGACGGTAATAGCAATAGTTTTAGCAGCAGGAGTATTATTAATATTTCCTTTAACATCTCTAGCCGAGAGAAATGATGACATTTCTTTATCGGCTTTACAAGCGACGACTAATGAACTTGTAGACCAAGTAAGAACAACAGGAGAATTAACACAGGATGAATGGACAAGTTTTTTAAGTACAACTTCTTCTAGTGGTTTAGTAGTAGAACCAGAGATTACAGTTCAAATATTAGATGAAAACCCTGGTGTAAAAACAACTCAGGCTAATATAACAAAAATAGGTGAAAATGTTTACTATAATTTATATACTAGTCAAGTAGAAGAACAATTAAAACGTAACAATAAAATAGTATTTAAAGAAGGAGACATGATTTTTATTAGTCTAAAGATTGTTAGCAAAAGTATGGCAGAAGTTTTTAGAGATTCCGTTTATTCACTATCTGGAAGCGACACAGATAGATATGTTGCTCAATATGGTGGAATAGTTACTGTAAATGGAAATAGATAAAAAATATTAAGTAGTTGAAAAGGGGGCAGTTTTAATTTAACATCTAAATATAGATGTGTTGAATTTAAAACTGTCTTATTTAATATAGAAAGGTAAAACAAATGAAGTTACAGCATTTAATAGTAATTTTTTTAATTATAATGGTTCCAATATCATTTATATTAGGTGTTTATATCAATAATCAAGTAGATACTATTAGAACACAAGCTGATTATAATATGATATTAATGAATGCAACTTATGATGCAATAAAAGCATTCCAATTAAATACAATTAATAATAGATATTCTTCAGTTAGTGATTCCAAAATAAGAGATATAGAAGCAGAAATAAATACATTTTATAATTCTCTTGGTTTAAGTATGCAGATGAATACAGATGTATTAAGGCAATTTACACCTGCAATTGTAAATACATTATATGATGGATATTATATATATAGTAAATTTGCTAATACAAAAAATGATAATGAATATGAATATGGATTAAGATCATATATTTATTATTCATGTAGATATAGAAATACTGCAAGGAATACAGATTGTGTAATTAATTATACATTAGATAATGCGATAACGGTATATGGAATTATAAATGGTACTTATGTAACTAAAACAGGTTTTTTAATAGCTCCATCAAATATAGAAAATTATAATACAGAAGATATAAAAACTAGGTTAAGAAATGGCAACACTGCAGGAATTAATAGTTTAAATTATAAAGGATTAAATATTACTACAGAATATTTGCAAGAAACTCTTATAACAATATCAAAAGATTCATTAGGAAATGTTACTCCAACAAAAGGCACTTACTTGTATACTTTTTATAATAATAGAAAAGTATATAGAGGAAGTTGGAATGCAAGTAAAGGAAGATATAATTATTTTTGGTACGAAAATTTTGAAGTAACACCAGTTTCAGATAGTAATACTGATACAATAAATTATGCAAATGCAACTATAGGTCAAAATAGAAGTGCCTTAGATTATTATATACAAGCATATCAATTTTCAAAATGGATGGAAGATAATTTAGGTTTTTTAACTGCAAATGATGCTATAGATGAAGAAGGAAATCCTATAGAATTTGACACTAATAATACAGGTGCTGAACCAATATTTATGTTTAATAATACAACAAATGACCCAGAAATGTCATCATCTGTTTTTGAAACTCATAGAAGGGCAATAATAAAAAATAGAATTGAAACAAGTTTAATTGCTGCATTGGCAAATTATAATTTAAATTCAGTTACGGGTTATGAATATATATTACCAAAATTAAAAGATGTAGATTGGGAAAAAATATATACAGAAGTATGCATTATAACATATATGCAAGGTATTCCAATAGGCTCAAAATATTATAATAATTATTGTGTAATATCAAATAATAAGAATAAAGAGTTTATAAGTAAAAGTTCAATAATATTGTTAACAGAAGAAACGGTAAATGGTGTTAAAAAATATACATATCATAAACCAAACTGCATACATTTAATTGAAAATAATGCAAGCATTAATATTATAGGTGCATATACAAATCTGCAATTAGCAAGACAAAAGGTAGATATATCAGGAGAAAACTCGGTATATTTTATGCCACAAGAAGCATATAACTCTGAAGATAATCATGTATATCCATATCTATATTGTTACGATTGTATTGTAAATATAGCAGATGTATATGATTTAGGGCAGTTTATAGATGGAGAAATTAGAGACTTAGACGATAATGGTGGAGATTCAGTAAGAATTATTCCTGCAACTGCATTTAATGAAGTTAGAAGAAGATACTTTATGGCATTGGCTAGAGAGAAGTATAATTTGTATGCATCAATTAGTTTAATTAATGGAAATTAGAAAATTTTTCAAAAAAATAAGAAATAAAAACATAACAATATGTTAGAATTTTAATATAAAATATGGGTAAAATACAATTAACGGAGGAAATTTTTATTATGAAAATTTTTAAGAAGTTAATTGTATTATTTTTTTTACTTATAATATATATATATGTAGCGAATATTACATTAATGCCAAATAATATAGTAGTTATACAAGGAGACAATGTAAAAGTTTCAAAATTATGGGGAATTAATATAAAACAAATTTCTACTACAAATCCAAATTTAAAACAGTATGATGATAAGATTATAGAAGAAGTTTCAAATGGAAATGAAAATGTAATAGAAAATAGTTCGGAAAATAATATACAGAGTATAGAAGTAGGAAAAATAGATTTAGGGGTAAGTATATTTGATACTATACCACTAAAAAATATATCTGTTAGTGTTATTCCGAAAATATCTGTAATACCATTAGGAGATTCAATAGGTATGAAATTATACACAAAAGGTGTTTTAGTGGTTGGCATGTCAGAAATAGAGGGAAATAAGCCGTATGAAAATAGTGGAATCGAAGAAGGGGATAGAATAGTTAGAATAGATAATATAGAAATAACATGCACAGATGACTTAGTTGAAACAGTAAATAAATCTAAAGGCAAGGAGCTAGAAGTAAAATATGTTAAAGAAGAAAATGATACAGAAATGGTGGTCAATATAATTCCTGCCAAAACGGGAGAAAATGAGTATAAGTTAGGTTTATGGGTAAGAGATGCAGCAGCAGGAGTGGGAACTGTTACATTCTATGAACCAATATCAGGAAAGTTTGCTTCATTAGGTCATGGGATAACAGATGTAGATACGGGAAGTTTAGTAAAAATAGCAAACGGAGAATTGGTAAAAGCACATATATTATCTATATTAAAAGGTCAAAAGGGAATTCCTGGTGAATTAAGAGGAACTATAGATGGAGGAACAAAACTAGGGGAAGTTTATAATAATACAAGTTTTGGAATTTTTGGAAAATTAGAAAATGTAAATAATTTTGAAATATCAAATTTAAATGAGATGGAGGTATTAGCGAGGGATAAAATAAAAACAGGTAAGGCACAAATTATTTGCGAAATAGAAACAGGAAATAAAAAATATTATGATATAGAAATTGAAAAAATATATTATGGAAATAATTCGGATAATAAAAGTATGCTTATAAAGGTTACAGATAAAGAACTTTTGGAGAAAACAGGGGGAATAATTCAAGGAATGAGTGGTTCGCCAATAATACAGGATGGAAAATTTGTTGGAGCTGTAACACATGTTTTAGTAAATGATCCAACAACGGGTTATGGTGTTTTTGCAGATTTAATGTTAAAAGAAATGACAAAATCTTAAACTAATAGGGACGGGGTTAAATAGTTTAACACTAGTTTTTAATTTCAAGTTAAACTAATAGGGACGGAGTTAAATAGTTTAACAACTTAATTGCTATATTGCAAAACATTAATATTATATATTTTGAAGTGATTCGTGGGGACCGTTTTAGAAAATGTTACGAGCGAAAGTGAGTTACATTTTCTTAAATTGGGCAACGTAAAAATATATAATATTAATGTTTTGCAAGTTATATAAATAAATTTGAGGTTAAACTATTTAACTCCGTCCCTATTAGTTTAACAAAAATTCTACAAATAATTAAAGTGTTAAACTATTTAACCCCGTCCCTATTAGTTTAAAACATAGAGCCTATTTGAAATACTGTTCCAGCTCCTAATGTTAGTATAATATCATCTTTTTGAATATGCTGTTTTAAGTAATTTACAATATCATAAAAATTAGAAATATATATTGCATTTTTACCTAGTGACTTTATTTTATTAACTAAATCTTGAGAAGAAACATTATATGTATTTACCTCTCTTGCAGCATAAATATCTGTAACAATTATATTATCAAAATTAGTTAGGGATAAAGCAAAATCATCTAATAAATTTTGAGTTCTGCTATATGTGTGAGGTTGAAAGACAACCCATGAATGATTATATTGTTTTTTCTTTAAAGCCATTGCGGTCGCTCTTATTTCAGTAGGGTGATGACCATAATCATCATAGATATTTACTCCTTGGTATGTTCCTACGAATTCAAATCTTCTATGTGCACCAGTATATTTTTTCAAACCAGATTTTAAATCAGGTTTAGATATACCATATGAATCGCATAAAGCAATACAAGCTAGGGCGTTTGAAACATTATGAAGTCCTGGTATAGACAATTCGATAGTGCAATAGAAGAAATTATTATGATAAACATCAAATGTTGGAAAGCCATTTTTATCAAATGTAATATTTCTTGCAACAAAATGTGCTCGTTCATTTTCGATTCCATATGTAACAATTCGAGCTGGAGTATATTTATGAAGTTCAGAACAATATTTGTCATCAGCATTTACTACTAATAATCCAGTTTTAGGCAACAATTTTACGTATTTAATAAAAGCATTATTTATATTCTCTATATTTTTAAAATAGTCTAAGTGATCATTATCAATATTAAGAATAACTTCTGCCTTAGGATAGAATTTTAAGAAACTCTCTACATATTCACATGCTTCTATAATAAAATAATTGCTGTTTCCAACTCTATAATTACCATCTAATTGCTTTAGTGTAGCACCAACTTGTATAGAAGGGTCTAAACCAGCTTCTATAAAACAAACAGATATCATTGAAGTAGTTGTTGTTTTTCCATGTGTACCGGATATACAAATTGTTTCTGAAAAAGCTTTTGTAAGTTCTCCTAAAAAATCTGCTCGTTCAATAGTTGGTATATTAAGTTCTCTTGCTTTAATAAGTTCAGGATCATCTTGTTTTATTGCAGCGGTGTATACAACTAAATTTGATGTTGATAAATTTTCAAATCCATGACCAATTGTTACAGGAATACCTTCAGCAATCAACTTGTTTGTTAAGTCAGATTGTGTTCTATCAGAGCCAGTAACAATAAAGCCAAGGTGTTTTAATATACCTGCAATTCCACTCATGCTGACTCCACCAATTCCAAGCATATGTATATGTTTATATTTTTTTAAATCGTCAAAAATAACCAATTTAAGTACACTCCTTTATGTTAATAGTCTATGCATCATTATATAATGATATAACTATTTTTTCAATAGTTTTTTGTAAGTTTTTATGTTCGTATGGATTACATGCTACAAGTTACTAAAATTTTGAAAAATTGGTAGATATTAATATGTATTATTAATAATCGTTTTTTCTCTTTATTTTTAAATTTATATTGATTGTAAATGATAATTAATACATTATATTCAATTTAAAATGATGAATATAATATGTATTTTTTTTAAAAATATGTTAATATTAATAAGTATATAATAATAAATATGCAACATTAAGAATAAATTTTAGAAATTTAAAGATAAAGTTAAAAAAATTTTTGAAAATTTGTAAAAACCAGAAGGAAAAAATATTTTTTTGACGAATAATATTATTGTACATACTAAATATGTGTACAAAATATTTATACTAGTAGAAAGAGGTGCTCAAAATGCAAATAACAGATGTACGTTTAAGAAAAGTAAATTCAGAAAACAGAATGAAAGCTGTTGCTTCTGTAACATTCGATAACGAATTCGCAGTACATGATATTAAAGTTATCGAAAGCCAAAATGGATTATTTATAGCTATGCCAAGCAGAAAAACTCCAAACGGAGAATTCAAGGATATAGCTCATCCAATCAATGCTGATACAAGGGAGAAAATTCAAAAAGCTATATTAGAAGCTTATGAAGCTCCAGAAGCTGAAGAACCAGCAACTGAATCAGCAGAATAATTATAAATAAGGATTTATCAAAGAACTTCATGAAAATGAAGTTCTTTTGTGTTTTCAATTTTCTATGCTTGATGCTAATAAACTTAATTTTAGATGCAAAACTCATATTATAGAAAGAGTTTATTTATCAAAACTGTTATTATATTTTTTTGCAATTTATTTTATTAAATATTTTTTGACATATTTCTACAAAAAAACTTGATAAATTAAAACGGAATGTTATAATATTATCAGAATAAAGGGAGATGAGATGTTAAAATGCCAAAGATTTATTGGATAGAAATTGCAAGTGTAATATTATGTATTTTAATAATATTTTTTATAATGGCATTAACAAGAAAAAAGAAAAAGACATTTTTTATAGTTACAAGTGTTATATTGGTAATATCTGTTTTAGGAATAGGGGCACAGTATATTTTTGAAGTACCAGAACTTGTAGATGGAAAAGAGTATATAGTTGCATTTCAAACCGATGGAAAGTTTGAAAATCCAAATGTAATGTATCATGGAAAAGATATAAAAAAAGAATGTAAAATAGTAGGAGATATAGATGTATCTAAAGTAGGTACATATAAAGTAAAATATAGTATCCCATATTTAAATGATAATATAGAAGAAGAAATAGAAGTAAAGGTGGTAGACACAGAAAAACCGGAGATAAAATTAGAAGGGGGAAATGAAACTACTCAATCTTATAGAGCAAGCGAATTTGCTGAACCAGGATATACTGCAACAGATAACTATGATGGTGATCTAACAAATGCAGTTACATCTGTAAAGACCGACTTAAATGATAGTCAATTCAAAATGACATATACTGTAAAGGATAGTTCAGGTAATGAAGCTGTTGAAGAAAGAATAGTTAATATAATAGATGATATACCACCAGAGGTAAAAATTAATAGAGACAGTTCAGCCTTAGTTTTATATGTTGGGGAAAAATATGAAGAAAAAGGTGCTACAGCTGTAGATGAAGTTAATGGCGACGTGTCTTCAACAATAACAATAGAGGGAAGTGTTGACACAAGCAAAAAAGGTACATATCAAATACATTATAAAGCAAAAGATAATTTAGAAAATGTAGGAGAGGCAACGTTAACAGTAACAGTTGTAGAAAAGGGAGATACAGGTGGAGTATCAATTCCAGGAGTAATTTATTTAACATTTGATGATGGACCTAGTACAAGTATAACTCCTAAAATATTAGATGTATTAAAGGAGAAGAATGTAAAAGCAACTTTCTTTATTTTAAATTATAGTGATGCAACAGAGTATTTAGTAAAAAGAATAGTAAATGAGGGGCACAGTATTGGAATTCATGGTTATTCACATGATTATTCTCAAATATATAAATCAGAAGAAATATATTTGGAAAATGTAACGAAATTAAGAGAAAAGATAAAGGCTTCAACAGGAGTGGATACTATTTTAACAAGATTCCCAGGTGGAAGTTCAAATACAGTAAGTAAATATAACCCAGGAATAATGTCAAGACTTACAAAATATATGGTAGCAAAGGGATATAGGTATTTTGATTGGAATGTTGGCTCTGGAGATTCAGGAGATGTAAAAACAAGTGATGGAGTATATAATAATGTTATAAAAGGATTAAGCAAGAAAAGAGCAAATGTAGTTTTAATGCATGATTTTTCAGGAAATACAAAAACACTACAAGCTTTGCCAAGAATTATTGACTATGCTAAATCTAATGGATATTCTTTTGATAGGATAACTTCAGCAACAGCAATGGTAACTCATGG
>CANQSP010000009.1 GCA_947626555.1 uncultured Clostridia bacterium
AATATCATATGAGTCGTTCTCTTTCAATATTTTATTTTCTATTTATGTGTGACATATCTATTTTAAACCTATATTTTTTTGAATTTCTAAAAGCTAAACTAATAGGGACGGGGTTAAATAGTTTAGTATAAAACATATTTACAGCCAAAAATGAATATTATATATTTATTTGTTAGTCCATTTAAAAGAATGAAACTTGATAACATTAGTAACATTTTCTAAAATGTTCATCACTAACCACTTATAAATATATAATATTCATTTTTATTATAACTTATATTTACTAAACTATTTAACCCCGTCCCTATTAGTTTAACTATGCTCTTGGGTGTGCTTTTTTATATACATTTTTTAAACTTTCATCTTGAAATTGCATATATACTTGTGTAGATGAAATGTCTGAATGACCAAGCATTGTTTGAATTGCTTTTAAATCTGCTCCATTTTGAATTAGATGAGTTGCAAATGAATGTCTTAACACATGTGGAGTTATATCTTTATCAATATGAGCTTGCTCTTTATAATATTTTACTATTTTCCAGAAGCCTTGTCTTGTTAATCTTTGACCATTAATATTTACAAATAATGCTGGCTCATCTTCACTTTTTATTAATATAGGTCTTGCTTCTTCCATATATTCCTTTAATGCTTTTAAAGACATAGTTCCTAAAGGAATATTTCTTTGTTTATTTGCCACATGACAATTAACATATCCTTTTTCTAAGTCAATGTCTCCTACATCTAAAGAAATAATTTCTGTTACTCTCATTCCTGTAGCATATGCAAATTCAAGCATAGCTTTATCCCTAGTTCCTTTTAAATCTACATCTTTAGGTTGATTTAATAATAGTTCAACTTCTTTTGATGTTAATACACTAGGTACTCTTTTTTCTATTTTTGGTGACTGAATTCCATCTGTTGGATCCTTTTTTACTTTTTTATTTTTTACTAAAAATTGATAGAAAGATCTTATTGATGCTAAATTTCTTGAAATTGTTGATGGCTTCTTTCCAATTGATTTTAAATAATCTAAATAACCTTTTATTTCTTCTTCTTCTACTTTTGCATAATTTAACCTATTTGTTTCAATATATTTAGTATAATATACAATATCTCTCCTATATGATTGTAAAGTATTTTCTGATACTTTTTTATCATTTTGAAGAAATTCTAAAAAAAGTTTAAATTGTTTTTCCATTTCAGCTCCCCTATTCCTATATATTTTGTTTTGCTTATGCAGAATTTACATAAACTATATATGTTATATCAAATTACTTTTAAATTGTAAAGAGCTTTTTACAAAATTCTACAATTTTTTTTACATATAATTTATAAATAGCATTAATAAATTTGATGAAACATACACTTCTACAAAAGCTGACAAAATTAGACAAATTGCCATAACTCCAGAAAAAATAGTGTGTCTATATATTTCTGTTTTTATATTCTCTTTTCTTTTATCTTTTATAATCGATTTATATAATTTCATGCCACTAACGGCTAAAGCAAAAATACACGGAATAAATATTATGTTTTGCGAAAATAATGTAATTAAACCAAATGCTATTCCCCTCCATGTGCCTAATGTAGCTACTATAACAGCAATTGTGTAGCCTAAACTAAATCCCCTTATCATAATTATAGCATACACAATTGGTATTCCTATTACTGTAGAACCTATAAACCACAAAATAATTGCAAGTAGCAGGTTGTTAACAATAGTATTTCTTAATAAAACATTTAAGTCTATTTCATAATCCGTTTTTAGAGCATTTATAAAATTGTTTAAATATTCGCTTACCTCTTTTTGCTCATTTATATTTATATTGTTTATAAAAATTACTCCTAATAATATTCCTATAATAAAAATTATTGCTACAATCAGATATTGCTTTAAATTTTTTTTGACATGTTCTCTTATTATGTTCGTTATTTTATTATTTAATTTCCAGTTTCTTTTCTCTTGTTTTCTCAAATTTTTCACTTCCATTTCAATATATTTTTGCAATAAATTATTTTTAAATAATATTTCTACATAATGTTTATTCGTACTTATTATTTTTAGAACAAAAATTGCATTTTAAAAGAGGTCATATGACCTCCTTTAATTTGTTAATCTTTAATTTTCAATATAGTTTCTAAATTTCTTTTCTCCTGTCCTGAAATTCATCTTTCCAGTTATTCCATCTTCTATAAAAATACACTCTCCTTTTTCATCAACTTTTCCCAATACTTCATATTTAGGCTCTATAAACGTCTCAAAATTTTCGGCATAATATCCATACTTATGATTGCCATCTTCAAAATAATAATATTTTTTTCCTTCATATACAAATATGTTAAGAACTACGCCATTTACAGTATGTAATACCTCTTCTTTTCCTCCTTTTGAACTAATAATCGTGGATTCATCATTATGCCATTCATATTCACTTTTGGATTTTAATCCGACAAATAAATCGTCTCCAAGATATTTCACATCATTATATATCCCACATGAAACTACAGACTTAATGTCTGAATTTAAAACACCTACTTTCATTATTTTTCGTCTTTCATCTGTAGTAGTTACTTTAACATAGCCATCCTTAAAATAATCATACTCTATTCTGTAATATTCACCTGGACTAACTCTTTGAAGATCCTGATCAAATATAGCATAACTAAATGTATTCTCATTATACAATATGATATATCCATTTTTCCATCCTTTTGGCATTAATAATGCATTATTACTTCTACTACTATATGGCGTTTTTTCTTTTACTTCATAATCTTCATCAATAATGACTAACCTTTCACTTAAAGCAAGAGCATAACCATCTTTAAAGTCTGTAACATAACTAAATCGCTCCTTTTTTTCTTTTAGGCTATCTACTGCAGAAGTCATAGTTTCGCTACTCTTTTCCTCACCTTTAGTTTCTAAAGTATTGTTTTTCCGCAAGAATTGCATATTTTTCTCCTTTCTTAATTAAGAAATGTTTATGATACAACTATTTTGCGCAATTATATCATTTTATGTTAATTTTGTCAAGTTTAAAGGACGTTATCTCGCATTCGTTTTCCGAATGTAAAGATACGTCCCTTCTAATTAACTTGCCTCTTCATCACAATCTTCAAATTGGCTATTATATAAATTAGCATAAAATCCATCTTTGGCTAATAACTCTTCATGTGTACCTTGCTCAACTATATCTCCATGATCCATAACTAAAATTAAATCTGCATTTTTTATTGTAGACAACCTATGTGCAATAATAAAACTTGTTCTTCCCTTCATTAAGTTATCCATTGCATCTTGAATTTGTATTTCAGTTCTTGTATCTATTGAACTTGTAGCCTCATCTAATATTAATATTTTAGGGTCTGCCAATATAACTCTTGCTATTGTTAATAATTGTTTTTGTCCAGCTGATATATTGCTAGACTCTTCATTTAATACCATATCATATGAATTTGGTAGAGTTTTTATAAAGTGGTGCACATGTGCTGCCTTAGCTGCTTCTATAACTTCAGTATCTGTTGCATCTGGCTTTCCATACCTAATATTATCTTTTATACTTCCACCAAATAGCCATGTATCCTGCAATACCATTCCAAACATTTTTCTTAAGTCTCCTCTATTAAATTCCTTTACATTTATTCCATCTATATAAATTCCACCACTATTTACATCATAAAATCTCATAAGTAGTTTTACCATAGTTGTTTTACCTGCACCTGTTGGACCTACTATAGCTATTTTTTGACCGTCTTTTACATCTGCATTAAAGTCATTTATAATTATTCTGTTTTCATCATATCCAAAATTAACATGGTCAAATTTTATATTTCCTTTTAGCCCTTTTGTAGATTTTGGATTTTCTATTGTTTGTATTTCTTCTTTTTCATCTAAAAATTCCAACACTCTTTCAGCAGCAGCTATCATTAATTGTATCATTCCTGAAACTTGGGCTACTTGCGCTATAGGTTGTGTAAATTGCTTGTTATATTGCATAAATGACTGTATATTACCTACTGTAATTTTGCCTTGTATTGCAAAATATCCACCAACTATTGCAACTGCTACATATCCTATATTTCCTAAGAAATTCATTATAGGGTGCATTAAACCAGATAAAAATTGTGATCTCCAACCTGCATGATATAATTCATCATTTTGTTTTCTAAATTGTTCTAAGGCTTTTTCTTCTCCATTAAATGCCTTTACTATATTGTGACCACTATATATTTCTTCTACTTGACCATTTACATGTCCTAAGTATGCTTGTTGCTTTACAAAGTATTTTTGTGATTTTCCTACAATTTTCTTTACAACAAAACCAGCTATTGGAAGTATTATAATAGATATTAATGTCATTTCCCAACTGATAGTAAGCATCATTATAATTATTCCTATTATTGTGCATATTGAAGTTATAATTTGAGTAATACTTTGGTTTAAGTTTTGCGCAAGCATATCTATATCATTTGTTAATATAGATAAAAGTTCTCCATTTGTTTTTCCATCAAAGTATTTCATTGGAATTCTACTTATTTTTTCAATCATATCATTACGAAGTCTAAAAGTAAATTTTTGCACAACACCTGTCATCGTAAAACCTTGAATTAACGAAAATACCGCACTTACAACATACAATGTAAGAAGAGTTAAAAGTATTTGTGCTATAGCTCCAAAATTAATGCCTGTTCCACCAGATAATTTACTAACAATACCATTAAATATTTCTGTAGTTGCATTTCCTAAAATTTTTGGACCTATAATTGAGAATATTGTACTACCAACTGCGAAAATAAACACTATTATTAATTTCCATTTATAATCTTTTACATATCTACTAAATAGTTTCTTTAATGTACCTTTTACGTCTTTTGCTTTTTCTACTTTACCTACTCTAGGTCTCATTGGTCCTGGCATTACTTACTCCTCCCTTCCTTTTAATTCTTCTTCAGATAATTGTGATAAAGCTATTTGTCTATATGTTTCACAATTTTTCATTAATTCCTCATGTGTTCCTTTTCCAACAATTCGTCCTTCCTCTAGCACAATAATTTGCTCTGCTTCCATTATTGTACTAATTCTTTGTGCTACAATAATCATTGTTTTTCCATGAGTTTTTTCTTTTAAAGTTTCTCTTAATTTTCTATCTGTTTTTAAATCTAAAGCTGAAAAACTATCATCAAATATAAATATTTCTGGGTCTATTGCTAATGCCCTTGCTATTGATAAACGTTGTTTTTGACCACCAGACACATTATTTCCACCTTGTGCAATTGGTGATAAATACTTTTCGTCTTTTGACTCTATGAACTCTGATGCTTGTGCAATATCTGCTACCAGTTCCATTTGTTTATCATCTAAATTTTCATTTCCATATTTTATATTGGATTCTATTGTACCTGAAAATAGCACTCCTTTTTGAGGAACAAAACCTATTCTTTTTCTCAATTCTTTTTGTGGAACTTCTTTTACATTAACACCATCTACTAAAATTTCTCCTCTTGTAACATCATAAAAACGAGGTATTAAGTTTACTACTGTTGACTTTCCACTACCTGTACTTCCTATAATTGCTGTTGTTTCTCCAGGTTTTGCAGTAAAATCTATGTCTGTAATAATTTCACTATCTGCATCTGGATATCTAAATGAAACATTTTTAAATTCAACTAAACCTTTTTTAGTTTCATCAAATTGTTTTGGATTATCTGTATCTTTTATATTTGGATCTTTTTCTAACACTTCATTAATTCTTTTAGCTGAAACCTGTGCTCTAGGTAACATTATAGAAATCATTGAAATAAACAAGAAACTCATTATAATATGCATTGTATATTGAGTAAATGCCATTAAGTCTCCTACTTGTATTATTCCTTGGTCTACGTTTTGGCCACCAACCCAAATAATAAGTAACATTACAGAGTTCATAACAAACATCATCATAGGCATCATTATGCTCATTGCTCTATTTATAAATATGCCATTTTTCATAACATCTGTATTTGCATCTCTAAAACGATTTTCTTCTCTTTTTTGTGTATTAAATGCACGAATTACTGGCACACCAGTTAAAATTTCTCTTGATACTCTGTTTATTCCATCTATTAAATATTGACCTTTACGGAATTTTGGCATTGCTACAGCAAACAAAGTAACTATAATTATAATTATTGCTGAAATTGCTAATGCTATAATCCATGCCATTGAGAAGTTGCTTGTTGAAATTACTCTAATTAGCCCTCCAATACCCATAATTGGAGCATATACAACAACTCTAAATAACATAGTCATAAGCATTTGTATTTGCTGAATATCATTTGTACTACGAGTTATTAAAGAAGCTGTTGAAAACTCCCTAAACTCTTTAGTTGAAAACTTTAATACTTTACTAAATACTTTCTCTCTTAATACTTTACCAAGCTTTGCAGCTACCCTTGCAGATAAAAGCATAATTGTAACAGCAGCTGCCATACTAACTAAAGCCAAACCTAACATTTGAAGTCCAGTTATAAATATGTAATCATTTTGAATTTTACCTGTATCTATTTCCAAGCTTTGATACATTTGCTTAATAATTGCTATTGTTGCTTGTGATAAAGATGTACCTTCCAATGCTTTAAGTTGTTCATCATACTTGCTTACCATTGCATCAATTTGACTTTCAGGTAATGTTTTTAAAATTTCCGTTAAACTCATATTTTGGAATGTTTGCATACTTCCATTTATATTCATTCCATTCTTTATTTCGCTCATTTGCTTTAATATATTTTGTTTTAGTTGTTCAGCAGTTTCTTCATTCATTGTATATGAAGAAATAATTAATGGTTTAGCAATTAAACTTTGTAAATCTTCATTTTTTACAGTTTCTTTACTATTAACAACATAATAAGCATTTTCTTCAATTACTCTTTCTTGATCTAATAAATTATTAATAATATTAAGTTGTTCACTATTTAATTCTTCTTTATTTTTTATCAAAGTATAATTCTCTAAAATTCTTTCATCCTCTTTAGTAAATATTAACATACTTTCCATTTGCTCTTTTGAAAGAATTTCTGGAACTGGATTTTCAATACCACCTGCTTGAATACCCACATTTACAATTTTAGAAGTATAATTTGGTAACTCTAAATCTGTATATGCTTGCAGACATAATAGTAAAATTATAAATACTAATGATACTGCTGAATTTTTTAAGTTTTTAAATACTTTTAACATCTTGGACTTTCCTTTCAGCTAAACTATTGGGGACGGGGTTAAATAGTTTAGTACTAATCTGATTTTAAGTTAAACTAATAGGGACGGGGTTAAATAGTTTAACCACGTAATTATTATATTGCAAAACATTAATATTATATATTTTGAAATGGTTCGTGGGGACCGTTTTAGAAAATGTTACGAACATAAGTGAGTTACATTTTCTTAAATGGGGCAATGCAAAAATATATAATATTAATGTTTTGCAAGTAAAATAAATAAATTTTTGGTTAAACTATTTAACCCCGTCCCTATTAGTTTAACTGCAATTTTACAAATTATTAATGTACTAAACTATTTAACCCCGTCCCCAATAGTTTAGCATCTTATGAATTATATTCAATAACAATTTTTTTGTCAATTAGTTTTATGTGACTTTTATGTGAAAATTAAATATTAATTTGAAAAAGGGAAACTTATATAAAAGTTTCCCAATTTTCTATGATATGTTAGAGAAAAAATTACTGTTTGCATAAAATTAATCAGATGGTGAAAATAAAGATTCGTCTCTTAATTTTATGCTAACACTTTCTCCAGATATAATACTTACAGCATTTTCTACAAGAATTTTCTTTTCCCCTGTATCTAAATACATTTGTACCGCTTGAGACTCTGTATTAATGTAAAACAAAGAATTTAAATACAGTTCAAAATCTCCTCCATAGTCTTCCACAACTACTTGAAAAGTATTGCTTTCAAAATCATAATAAGCAAGTTTTGAAGCATTGTGCATAAATATTTTATTAGACTCTTCTATATATCTGTCTAATATCATATCCTTCATTTCTTCATAGTAGGAGAATTTTTTTATGATTTTTCCGATTTTGTAATAACTAAACTCTTCGTCTTTTAATACATAAGTACCATCATAAGCTGAACATGCTTGATATTTTTTGTCTGAACAAAAATCAACCTGACCATCTTCTTCATTATAGCTAAACTTTATTTCTTTACTTGTTTGGATTTGATTTCTACAATCCATTAAATACAGCTTTCTTGTAAACGTTGTAATACATAAATAATAGTCTTCTCCCAAGTACCAATAATCATATCCAGCATTTGCAAATATTCTCCTAACTTTTTTTAACTCTTCTTTTGGATTTTGAATTATATAATTCCGAATGTCTTCCTTTAAAGAGTCATCCCATATTGTAATACATTGTAACTGTTGAGGATTACTACATGCAAATTCGTTAATTTTTTTCAAAAGTTTAATCCCCTCATCTTCTACTTTTTCTTCAACATTATCGTTTGTTACATCTTGACCATTATTTTCAAATGTAGAATTTGAAGATTTGCATGCAGATAAAAGTAATGCTACTACAAGTATAACCGTAAATTTTCTCATAATTTTTTCTCCTTTTTTGAATTTTCAATGTACCATACCATAGTTCTACGTTTTAACTATTAAATTCATAATAGCTAATTTATTCTTATCCTATAACATAATTAATATTATAACATATTTACATAATTATGGCAATATTTTATTAAGTATACATTATATATTTTTTATATGTCGATTATTTCTCTACAGTTACACGATTCTTTATTCCATCACTTTCTAGAAGTATAGTTCCATTTAAATCTGTTCTAAATATAGTTGCCCCAATTTTATTTAAAATATCTAAAGTAACTTGTTTAGGATGTTTATATTTATTATCTTTGCCAACTTCTATAATTGCAATTTCTGGTTTTATCTGGTTTATAAAATTTTCACTTGAACTTGTATCTGAACCATGATGCCCTACTTTTAATACATTAGTCTTAGGCCAACTTCTTGCTTCTTCATTTTCTTTTTCGCTATCTCCCATAAATATATAGCTTTGTTCTCCAAAAACAACTCGTATTACTATAGAAGATAAATTCAAATCATCTTCGCTATTTTCTATTCCACATTGCATTATTTCACATTGACTAGTTCCTAGGTCAAACTTAAACCCTTTTTCAGGAGATGTTATTTTTAAATTTTTATTTGATATAGCATCTAGCACATCCTCAAAAGTTTTAGTATTTGTTTGTACTTTAGGCATATATATTTGCCCTATTTCAAATGAACTTATAATATTATCCAATCCTCCAATATGATCTTCATGTGGATGTGTGCCTACTACATAATCTAATTTAGATATACCCAATCTTTTTATTTCATTTACTAAAAATGCCCCATCTTCATTATTACCTGCATCTATTAGCATTGCTTTATTATTACTGATTATAAGTTCGCTATCTGCCTGACCTACATCAAAAAAATATATTTTTAATATGTCATTTCCTTGCAACTCTGCTTCTATTCCAGCATTCTTTTGAATACTTACATCAGAATCATTTGAAAGACCTTGTTCTATATATTTACTTATACTTTTTCCATTTACAAGCAATGTTAATAGAGCTACTACAAATACTATTGTACTTGTAATTAGCTTTATTCTTTTCTTAGTTAATTTCCTTCTTCCCATTTTTATACCTCTTTAGTTACTATATTTTTTTACATAACTATATATTCATTAATTATTCCATAAACTATCCATTTTATTTTTTATTCTATTAGATATTTCTTCTTGTTTTTTCTCATCTATTTCATATTTTCCATTTTGATATTTTAGAACATTTCCTTCTTTTATATTACTTGGAAGTTCATCTCTATTTATTTCTACTATCTTTCCTGTCTTTCTATCTTCACATATTGCAATATTATCTTCAAATCTATCTACTACAAGTTCTTGTTCCATTCTTTCTAACACCTCTGATAATTGTTTTACAAAACTATTTAAGCCTTGATTTATGGTTTTATCTACTGTTTTCCAAATATTTAAATCCATATTTCCTCCTCTTAGTGTTTGAGAACAATTCTAAAATTTTGAATTTTTCGACAGTTCATAAATTTCAGATTTTATAACTGTTCTTGAATTTTTTATTATTCTTCTTTACTTGTGTTAATTTTCAACAATTTAAATATTTCTACAATAACTATTGGGGATAATACTAATACAATAACTTCTATTATATTTTCCAAAGGTAATACCGGTATACTAAATAAATGTCTTAATTCAGGAATTAATAAGATTATAAACATCAATGCTGCTGATACTGCAATTGCCAATATTAATTTGCCATTATTAAATATTCCTGTTTTAAAAATTGACTTTTTATTATTCCTAATGTTAAATACATGAACTAATTCTGATAAAGCAAGAGTTATAAATGCCATTGTTTGACCTATTTCTACTTTAACTTCTTCATTTGAAAGCATTCTTACTTCACCATTTGCTCCTGTTACTTCTACTGTTGGAAGTAATTCATTTGGAGTAGAAAGTCCAACTATAAATGCAATTAATGTAATTGCGCCTATCATAATTCCTTGGTATACAATTCTCCATGTCATTCCCTTTGTAAATATACCTTTTTGTTTTTTAGGTTTTCTATTCATTACATCTTTTTCTGCTGGGTCTACTGCTAATGCTAAAGCAGGTAAAGAGTCTGTTACTAAATTAACCCATAAAATGTGAATTGGAAGTAATGGTTCTATAAGATTAATATCTATTCCAAATTGTGCAGAAAGTAATGGAGTTATAAGCATTGCTATAAATATTACTACTATCTCTCCAACATTACTTGACAATAAGAATTGTATTGCTTTTAATATGTTATCGTATATTCTACGTCCTTCTTCAACTGCTGATACTACTGTGGCAAAATTATCATCTGTTAATATAACATCAGCTGCCTCTTTTGCTACATCTGTTCCAACCATTCCCATTGCGCAACCTATATCTGCTGTTTTAAGAGCTGGTGCATCATTTACACCATCTCCCGTCATAGCAACTATTTCTCCATTTTTTTGCCAAGCTTTTACTATTCTAACTTTATGCTCTGGTGACACCCTTGCATACACACTATAATGTCTAACATTCTTTTCTAATTCTTCTTGTGATATTCTTTCTAGTTCACTACCAGTTATTGCTTCACTATCTTCTTGTAAAATTCCTAATTCTCTAGCAATTGCTGTAGCTGTTATTTTATGGTCGCCTGTAATCATTACAGTTTTTATTCCTGCAGTTTTACATTTTTCAACTGCTTGTTTTGCCTCTTCTCTTGGCGGATCTATCATACCTACTAACCCAACAAAAGTTAAATTGCTTTCAATTTGTTTCATTTCTTCTTTTGTTGGAACATGGTCTATTTTCTTAAACGCACTAGCTAATACTCTTAAAGCATCTCTTGCCATTTTTTCATTATTTTCAGCTATTACTTTTTTATATTCTTGTAAATTGTCTTTTATTTCTTCTCCTATAATATAATTCTTACAACGACTTAAAAGTTCATCTACTCCACCTTTTGTGTATACCATATATTCATTTTCACTTACTTTATTTACTGTTGTCATTAACTTTCTTTCTGAATCAAATGGTAATTCTTCTACTCTAGGCATACTTCCCCAAATATATGATGGAAAGCCTAAATTGAATGCCATATCTATTAGTGCTGTTTCTGTAGGGTCTCCGGTTAATTTATTGTCTGATGATACTTTTGTATCATTACACAAAGCATTTATATATACCAAAGTTTTTAAGTTCGCATTTTTATTTAGTTCTTCTTCTGAAATATTCTTTAATTCTAGAATTTGATTATCTACATATATTTTTTGAACCGTCATTTTATTTTGCGTTAAAGTTCCTGTTTTATCTGAACATATAACAGTTGCACTTCCCAATGTTTCAACGGCTGGTAATTTCTTAACAATAGCATTCTTCTTTACCATTCTTTGAACACCTATTGCCAATACTATTGTAGAAACTGCGGCTAAACCTTCTGGAATTGCAGCTACTGCTAAACTAACAGCTGTCATAAACATTTCTAACGGATTTTTACCATACACAAGACCTATTAAGAATATAACAACACAAATTACAATTGCTACTATTCCTAATGTTTTGCCTAGTTTATTTAATTTTTCTTGGAGTGGAGTCTCATTTTCTACAGTTTCGTTTATAATTTGTGCAATCTTTCCAACCTCTGTTTTCATCCCTGTTTCAACAACAACACCTTTTCCTCTTCCATAAGTTAACAAGCTAGATGAAAATAGCATATTGGTTCTATCTCCAATTCCTGCCTCTTCTTTTATAATATCTATACTTTTTTCAACAGGCACTGATTCACCAGTTAAAGAAGATTCTTGCACTTTTAAATTACTTTCTTCTATTATTCTTATGTCTGCTGGTACATAATCTCCTGTATCTAATACAACTACATCTCCTGGTACCAATTCCCTTGATGGTATAACTTTTACTTCTCCATTCCTTATTACCTTAGTAGCATGACTACTTAACTTTTGTAACGCTTCTAATGATTTCTCTGCTTTATTTTCCTGAGCTACTCCTATAATAGCATTTACTATTACTACTACTAAAATAATAATAGTATCTGTTATTCCTTCATTTTGAGATATTCCAATAATTCCTGAAATAATTGCTGCAATTATTAAAATAATAATCATAAAATCTTTAAATTGCTCTAAAAATTTAACAAATAAACTCTTCTTCTTTTTTTCTTGCAATTCGTTGTATCCAAATTTTTCCCTATTATTATTAACATTTTCATCTTTCAAACCATCTTTTAAATCTGTACCTAATTGCTTAGCTATTTCATCTAATGATTTTTGATACCATTTTTCTTCCATACTCTTATCTCCCTTTCTTTATTTTGAGTAACCATTTTATTTTTTATACTTACGAACCTTCTAGCACTCCTTCATGAATAATATATATACTCTTGTGTTTAAAACTAAAAGACTTTCAAAGAGAATATACATTTTCATGCACATTTCTTTAAAAGTCTTGCTTACCTTTTAGGTTACTAACCAGATTATATCGAGATTGTTGATTAGTAGTTTATAAGCTACTCCCTTTTATCCTTTTTATATATTGTTAGTATTATATCATTTAGATTTTTTTTTTCAAGTGATATTAAAAAAAACTGTTAAAAATTTAACATCCATTTACCTTTAAAAATTGAAATGAAATTTTTAAGGTTATTGCTTTTTTCATAAAATAGTGGTATATATTTATGCGTAGCACATTTTTATAACATATAAAGTGAGGTGGTCTGCATGAGTAAAATTGTTGAAAAGGCTATCAAAATCGATAACGGAAATTTAGACATTTTTCTAAAAGAACATGGAGAAATTAAATATTCAATTGTAAATGGGACTACCTTCTTACGATTAGGTCCAGACACAAGCTTAATATGTATTGTTATTTTTAATAAGGAAATTCTTTACTTAGAATATAAATATAACAATCATATCTATCGTTACGAAAAAAAAATTTGATTTTTTAAAAAAAGTATGATAAAATAGGCACGTTGTTTATTATTTTATGCATAAGGAGGATTTATTGCTTATGAATTTGACAGAGAGAATTGCTAGAGAAGAAATGGTAGCTCGGGCCACAAATTGGGAAGAATGGTTTTCAAAGCATCCTGATTTAAATCTCAGCTATAATGAAAGTGGCATTGACTCCGTAAAATTTCCAGAAGATTGCGACAGTACTTTATGCGCTATTTGCAATGGAGAAATCAAAGCTTTAGCATATCACAGAAAAGGTGCTGAAAGTGTGGAATTCTTTTCTTCAAAAGATATGACTTTTTTGATGGACCTTTCTTAAATCCTTTATAATGTTAATCGGAAGGAACTAACTTGTTCCTTCCGATTTTTACGTGTTTATTCTTTTATTCACAAAACTTTAATTATACAATTTTAAAATTCATGCAACCTTTTTTTTATTTTGCATATACTATCATATATTATAAAAAAGGAGTTTGTTATGTGCGGAATTGTTGGTTTTGTTAATTTAAAACAAGATATTTCAAATGAAAAATATAAAAATATTTTAGCTGATATGCATAGTTGTTTAAAAAACAGAGGACCTGATGAAAATGGTACTTATATAGCTAAACATGCATGCTTAGCGCATAGAAGACTTATTGTTGTTGATCCTAATGGTGGAAAACAACCTATGAGTTTTAACTATTATGGTAATAATTATACTATTGTTTACAATGGGCAATTATATAATACTAAAGAATTAAGAGAAGAACTTTCTAATTCAGGTTTTACCTTTAATGGTCATTCAGATACCGAAGTATTGCTAAAATCATACATACACTGGAAGTATGATGTAGTTCATAAATTAAATGGTATTTTTGCATTTGCTATATGGGATGAAAATAACCAAGAATTATTCATTGCAAGAGATCATTTTGGTATAAAACCATTATATTTTCTACAAAAAAATGACTTTTTAATATTTGCATCTGAAATAAAATCTATATTAAAATTTCCTGAAATAAAAACTGAAATTGACTCAGAAGGACTTTGTGAATTGTTTGGAATTGGTCCTTGTCATACTCCAGGAAATGGATTATTTAAAAATGTTTATGAATTAAAACCTGCTCACTTTGGAATATATAACTCTTCAGGATTGCACACAGAAAGATACTGGAAACTAGTAAGTAAGCCTCATACAGATAGTTTAGGTAAAACATGCGAAACTGTTCAATTTTTATTAGAAGATTCTATTAAAAGGCAACTTGTTTCTGATGTACCCCTATGCACATTTTTATCTGGTGGATTAGATTCAAGCATTATTACTCTGTATGCCTCAAATTATTGTAAAGAAAACAATTTACCACCTTTAAATACTTTTTCAGTAGACTATGTAGATAATGATAAAAATTTTAAAAAGACAGATTTTCAACCAAATTCAGATAATTACTATATTGATTTAATGGTAAATAAATTACGGTACAAATCATAAAAACATTGTCTTGGATACTCCGGAACTTGCAGAAGCTTTAGAAGATGCAATGATTGCTCGTGATTTTCCTGGTATGGCAGATGTTGACTCTTCTTTATTATTATTCTGTAAAAATGTAAAAAAGTATGCCACTGTATCATTAACTGGTGAATGTGCTGATGAAATATTTGGAGGTTACCCATGGTTTTTTAGAGAAGACGCTTTGAATTCCGGAACCTTCCCATGGTCTATTGCTATTTCAGAAAGACAAAATTTATTAAATCCAGAAATTAGTAAAAAAATTGATTTAAAATCATATATAGATTATAGATATAATGAAAGTTCAAGCGATGTTGAAATCTTAGAAACAGATTCTAAAGAAACTGCTGAAAAAAGAAAAATTTCGCATTTAACACTAAATTGGTTTATGCAAACATTACTTGACCGAAGTGATAGAATGGCTATGTATAATGGTTTTGAATTAAGAGTTCCTTTTTGTGATTATAGATTAGCAGAATATGTATGGAATATCCCTTGGGAAATGAAAGCTCTAAATGGTAGAGAAAAAGGTCTTCTTCGTTACGTAATGAGAAATAGCTTACCTTCTGAAATTGTTGATAGAAAAAAGAGTCCTTATCCTAAAACGTGGAACCCTACTTATTTATCAACTGTTAAACAAATGCTTACAAAAATTATGGAAAATAAAGATGCTCCTATTAATACCTTACTTAATAGAAACTATATATTAGAAATTTTAGAAACAAATGGTACTGCTTTTACTAGACCATGGTTTCGGTCAACTTATGACTGGTCCACAACTTATGGCATACCTTTGCCAAGTAAATATGTGGCTCGAGAGATATCAGCCTAAAATTGAAATATAAAATTTAAAAGGTTGCCAATAATGAACTCTACCCCCTTAAAGTAGACACCAATAAAAAAGAGGTGTATACTTTAAAGGGTAGAGTTCAATAAAGCAACCTCTTCATTTTTTTTTGCTAACATCTGTAACTTCCTACTATTTTTTTTGCACAATATCTACAATATCTGAAACAAATTCCCCAATAACAGGAATATTTAGACTCACTATTTTTTGAAGTATTATAACTAAAATAGCGGTTATTATAGTTACTCCAATTCCTATTCCAAAGCCTTTTGATATCCCAGAAATTAAGTTTACCCATAATAAACGTTTCCTATTTCCTAATAGTTCAGATACTTCTAGAAGTTTATTTTTTGCCAATGTTTTGTTTAACAAATCTACTTTTGTATTTAACATTCTTAATAATATATTTTCTTTTTTTCTCTTTTTACCTATTAGCTTATATTCTTTCTTACTTAACTTAATATTTTTCAAAAAAATACACCCAATAGTAGGGTGCATTCTTTTTTATTTTTTATTCGTATACCTAATCATTTTTTCTATCATATTCATTCAGAAATAATATTTTCATCTATTAAATTAGAATTTATAGAATTTTCAATAGTACCTATGCTATTTGCTATTTCATTTTGTTTTTGTTTTTCTTCTTCTACCGCTTCTTCTAACTTTTCAATTAATTCTTGAAGTTTCTTTACATCTTTGCCTATCATTTCCCAGTCGTTGCTATTGTTTGAAGTATTCAAATTATTATTTGCTCTAATAACCTCATCTATTAAACCTTCAACAGTATCTGTATTTTCAACTTCAATATTAACAGCATATTGAGAAACAAGTTTTGCTAATGCCTCTGTTATATTATCTCCTATTGCAACTTTATTTCCAGATGCAACAACTACTTTTTTAAGTGTTGGTAACTCTTGATTTAGTTTATCATTAATATATTCTTGATATATAGGCTCTACATATAATAAAGTATTATCTAATGGAACTATTATCATATATTTTGTAATTTTAGTTCCTGTAACATTTAAAGACTCAATTTCTTCTGCAATTGTTTCATCTTGCTGTAATTGAATATCTAACTGCATTGGACCTAATATATTTGAATCTGTAGGATATTTATATATAGTTAGTTTTGCATTTCCACCATTGTCATATGTACCAACTAAATATGATATTAAACTTTGTCTTTCATGTTGTGTATATGGAAGTACTAACCCTAATACCGCTTCATTATTATCAACTGTTTTAACCATTGTATAATATGGATCCATATCTGTACCTGTTTTCGTAATAACCTTTCCTGCATTATGAGTTGCTATCTCCCATATATCATCTCCTCTAAATAATACATCTGGTTGAATGTTATGATATCTAGTAATTACATCTGCTTGAACATTATATAAAAATTCTGGATATGTCATATGACTTGTTATATCTGCTGGCATACCATCTTCTTTATATTTAAATAACTCTGGATATATATTTTTATACGCCATTACTATAGGATCTGTTTTATCTGTAATATAAAAACTAATTGTTCCATCATATGCATCAACTAACACTTTTACAGAATTCCTAATGTAATTAATTTCTTGTTTTGATGACTGCATAGAGTTTATTATTGTCTTTTGAGAATATGGATATGCATTTGATACTGTATAAGCATCTAATACCCATATTAATTTTCCCTCATCACTTACTACTATATATGGGTTTTCATCATACATCAAATATGGCATTAATACTTTTGCCCTTGATATTATATTTCTATTTGTTAAAATTTTACTATCATCCGTTATATTTCCAGAAAATGCAAGTTTTAAATCTCCCTCTTTTATTGAAAGAATTATTCTGTCTATAAAGTTTAATTTTAACCCTGCTTTTCCATCATATAAATTTGTTTCGTTCTTTGCATCATTTGAAGTAAGTACTGGATAGTCAAATTCTTCTTTATCACTTATATTAGTAACAACTGTATCATTTGTTTCCAATCCAAAATATATTCTAGGCTCAGATACAGCTATTACATTTTTTTCACTGTCAAATCCCTTTTGCAAATTATCTACATTCCCAGTTTCATTAGTTGATACTGCTGAACTTGCAATCAATCCATAACCATGAGTATATTCGTATGTTTTATTATTATATGTTCCTGTAGCATTTGTTATTTCTCTTGGTGAAATATAAACTGATGTATCTCTACCATTTATTTTATATCTTTGTAACTTCGCATCTCTATATGTATAATATCCTTTTGCAGTTTGACTACTCTTTAAATCTTTTAATACCATTTCGTCATCTACAATTGTTATATTACTTGTTACTTCACTATATTTATTAATATCCTCTGAAGTAACTGTTTCTGCCACCTCTAAATTTATTTCATTTATATCAATTCCATATGCTTTTTTGGTATATTCTATATTCCTTTGTATATACTCTCTTTCCTTATCATATTTATTATTATTTACAAATATAGCATCAAAACCTACTACTACAACAAACAATGAAATTAAATATATTGGAACTACCATAATTGATAATATCATCTTTTTTGTTTTTCCTTCTTTAAATGATTTTAATCCAATATATACAGAAACTATTATTACCAATGCCAATATTCTATATGCCCATAACTTTATAGTTACATCTGTGAAACCTGCTCCATATAACGAATATGAACTTGTTTCATCTGTTAATGTCATAAATTTTTCTGTTCCAGCATTAAATGTATTTAATACTACTAATCCTGCAATTAATATTGCTAGTATCATAATAGCAGACATTATTTGCTTTATAAGTTTGCTATTCTTTAATGTTTTTCTATCTACTCCATCGAAAAACATATTAAATGTTATTATGTAATAAACCACTGAGTATATTGTTGTTCCAATTACCGCAGTAATTAAATACCAAAATACTAATTCTACAAATGGTTCTATAAACATGAAATACCCTATATCTATACCAAAAATTGGATCTGTTCCTGTACCTGCTCCAAAATATGAGGCATTAAAACACATTATTACTTTTTCCATAATATATGATGATGTAAATGCACTTACTATGATTGCTACGATGAATGCTATAGATTTATTTAGTAATTTTGGCATCGGTTTATCTTCTTGTTTAAAAAATTCACTTAAGCCCTTTTTTATTAATGTATTTGTATAATACATTATTATATATATTAATACAAAATTAGTTATTAATGTAATAGACATATATTTCACATTTTGCCAAAATACGCTTATGTATTCTTCACCAATTTCTAGTGTTTCTAAATATGTACCTCTAAATAAAACATATGCAATTACGGCAGTAAAAAGCGCAAATAATAATACTATTTGTAATCTTTTTTTATATTTTCTTTTATTTTTAATTTGTACTTTTTCCTCCTTAATACTGTTATTCACTTCTTCATTATTATTTTTTACTGCAGTCTTACCATTCTCTATTTCATCACTGCTTGTACTACTATTAGATTGTTTTTCATTAGTAATAGAATTCTCGTTATTATCTTTTATATCTTTTTTAGGCATTTTTTTCACCCTTTCCTACTAATTTTCTTTAAGTTACAATCAAATATTCTTAGGTTAATCTATTATAGCATTTACAAAATCTTCACTATTAAACATTTCCATATCATCTATTTGTTCACCAACTCCTATAAATTTAACAGGTATATCATTTTGTTCAACTATTCCTATTATAGAACCTCCTTTTGCTGTTCCATCTAATTTAGTTAAAATTATTCCTGTTATATCTACTGTTTCCTTAAATGCTTTTACTTGAGATATGGCATTTTGACCTGTTGTTGCATCTAATACCATTAAAATTTCTTTTGATGAATCTGGCAATTCTTTTTCAATAACTCTTTTAATTTTTATTAATTCATCCATTAAATACTTCTTATTATGTAATCTACCAGCTGTATCACATATTAATACATCTGCATCTTTTTCTTTTGTAATTTTTATAGCATCAAATACTACAGATGCAGGATCAGTTCCTTCATCTGCTTTTACCATATCACAACCAGCTCTATTAGCCCATATTTCTAATTGTTCTACTGCTGCTGCCCTGAAGGTATCTGCTGCTGCTATAACCACTTTCTTTCCATCTTTTTTAATGCGTGCTGCAATTTTTCCTATTGAAGTAGTTTTTCCTACTCCATTTACTCCAACTACTAATATTACAGATGGTTTTGATTCTAATTTTAATGAATTATCTGTTTTTTCTAATATTTCTTTTATCTCTTCTTTTAATGCCTGCTTTACTTCCTGCTCATCTTTTATATTTTCTCTTTTTATTTTCTTCCTTAAATTATCTATTATTTTCACCGAAGTTTCTGTTCCTACATCTGACATTATTAAAACTTCTTCTAATTCTTCTAATAACTCTTCATCTACTTTTCTAAATCCACTAAATACACTATTTATTTTTTCATCAAATGATGTTTTTGTTTTACTTAATCCACTTTTTAATTTATCAAAAAAACCCATTCTATTTTATCACCTTTTCTTTCTATTCTTTAAGATGGTGTTATTTTATCACACTTTTATAATTATTACAAGAATTTTGGGGACGGTTCTAAAAATCCGGATTTTAGTGACGGTCTAAAAGTCAGAATTTTGAATTTATAAACCGTCTGAACCTTCCCCCTCTAATATTTTATATTCCTAATAAGATGGGACTTATTTGTTTTCCCTCCAAAGCAAGTTCTAACGTTTTTATAATATAGTCTGCTTCAAAAACTATAGAACGTGGCTTTGTAATAAAATTATCTTGTTTAAATGGAACAAAATAATAATTATTTCTATTTAATAACTTTCCTATATTCTCTGCACTACCGGATAATCCATCATTTGTTGAAACTGCAATTACAACTGGATTTCCATTTCTTAAATGGGATTTTGTTGCCATTGTTGCTGCATTATCTATTATTCCATTTGCAAGCTTGCCTATAGTATTTCCGAGAGCATGGTGCAATTATTAAAATATCAGTTAATTTTTTTGGTCCTATTGGCTCTGCTTCTTGTATTGTATGAATAATTTTATTTCCTGTAATTTTTTCTATTTCTTCAATATGTTCTCTTGCAGTACCAAATTTTGTATCTAATTCATAAGCATTATTAGACATTATTGGTATTACTTCTGCACCCTCTTTTACTATATTTTTTATTTGTTCTTTTGCCTTTTTAAAAGTACAAAATGAACCTGTTAGAACAAATCCTACTTTTTTTCCTTTTAATTCCATAAATATATACTCCTCCTTTTTTGTCCTCTATATATTCTATGAAATTATGTAAAATTTGTAATTAATATTTTAATATTGCTTATATTTTATAGAAAAACCCTTAGATACATTTGTACCTAAGGGCTAAATATAACTACATTTTTTACTCCATAAGGCTTTTTTCTATGCTATTAGAATCCTCCAAATTAGGGATTCTTGTAGCATTAAACACATTTCTTCCTCCATCAATACCATTTCTTGATGTTGATAAATTATAAAATTTATCACTTCTATAATATTCAAATGCTAACTGAGTATAAAAACCACTCTGTCCATTATCCCAGAAACTTATATCATTAAAATGAGAGATTAAATTATCTGCCATTTCACTATTTTTAATATAATAGTTATGATATACTGTTATAGTTGGAAATAACACCTCTTCTGAATAATGAGAAACTCCATATTTATATGCATCTTTTTCAGTAAATATATAAAACGTGCCTGCCGGAAAACCTCCAGTTCTATTTACTTTTTCTTCAAAGTTTAATACCTCCTCTGTGCATTTACTTTCTTCAAAACGTTTAATTATTGCTACCGCTTCTTCCATTTGTGCTTGTGTCTGAGGATAAACTCCATTATTTACTGTAACAAGCATAAAATCAAAAAAGTCTTCCCAATAAATTGATTCTCTACTTGGGTAAAAAATTTTTATTTTATCCAGACCTTTTACTCCTAAATTCTCCCACAGTCCATCCGCTAAGACTTCATTAATAACCTTTAATAAATCAATTTCTCTATAACTATCATCATAGCGTGACCTAACAATAACTCCAGAGTTTTCCAAAGGTTTTATATAGTTTGTTTGTGTAGTATATGCTACAACAAATGGTGAAAATGCAAACTTTGTATATTCACTGTCATTTTTCTTGCCACATTCTACTAAAATATCTGCATTTTCTTCTTCTGTTATTACAATTTTGTAATCACTACTCATATCTGCATTTTTTAAAACTTTCTTAAATGCACCTTCCATATCTCTAGGAGCACATACTGTAATTGGAATTTTGTTTTTAAACAATACGTTTGGACTAGATTGCATACTTAAAATCAGCATTGCTATTATTATTGAAATAACTTGGCACTTTATTCTTTTTGTTCGCATTTTTCTTCTCCTTCATCAATCATTTTTTTGAGATTTTCAGCTGTTGCTTTAAATTGATTTTCTAGCAATGCTTTGTCAAATATTTTATCTAACTTTTGACTATCCAAGTAAATTGAAAACTTTTTAACACACTCTGTAAGAATTTTTTCATATTCTTCTGTTACCTCATCTTTCTTTATAAAATCCGTATATAACTTGAGTGTATTATAAAATTCTGGTAAATACACTTCAAAAAGAAATGCGACTTTACTATAAGTTGAACTATCTTCCTTAAGCAATTTAAGAATTTCAAAAAGCTTTTCTACACATTTTTCTATTGCAATGCGATTTTTTCCAAAATCAAAATTATCTGATATTTTTTTCAGTTTATTTAAGCAATTTTCTACATCAATTAAATCCTTATAAAATGGATCTTTCGTAGCTTTTTTAAATTCGTCTTTTTCTTTTCTTACTTCTTCCTCCTTTAACTCTTTTTGCCTTCTTATTTTTAGCCTACATAACCTCCTGTAAAAATATATTTCCCGAATCCCATAAAAATTCTCTTCAATAACAGAACACACTATATCCAAAACATTAAATGCAATCCACAACACAAGTAATGCTTTTAATAAGCTGTGTTTAATTGTTACAAAGATAGAAACTGCTAAGAAAGATGATATAAAAGTTATAATAAAAATATACAACTTTTCTAATTTTTCTGCATACCTTCTACAGTCAAGTCTTCTTAAAATTGAATCCTTAGTATTGCAATCCCATTTAGAGTATTTGCAGTTAAAACATTTTAATTTCTTTTCGGAAATTACCTCTAATGGTATATCTTCCATGCACTTATCGCAAACCTCTATTGAATACAAATATTTTCCATCTTGCTTATATTTACCTACAATTTTCATTTTTTCCCTCCTTATGTTTTAAACATGTAATATATTTAATTTTCAAAGTGCTAACGCAAATATTTTACCACATTTTAGTTTCCTTTTCAATGTTTTATGTTAATTTTATGCTATTATTTACTATAAATTTCAATCATTTTCTATAAATGACAAAAAATAGACCTATTTAAACAATAGGTCTATTTTGATATATTTTTTTTTACAAACTATTTAAATAATAAGCTTATTTTATTACCAGCATTAGCTATTTATAAAATCATCATAGTATTTAGCATATTTTTCCTTCATGCACTCAATTTCATAGTACTTTGAAGCTTTATAATTTTCATCTGATAACTCTTTTAATATTCCTTTATTATTATATAAGTATAATATCTTTTCTTTTAGTTTTTTTCTAATTTCTTCATCATTTTGCCCTATAATTCTTTTTCCCAATATATATTCTTTTTGTTTATTTCCTAATGCCTCTGAAGCCACTCCTACATCAGTTGTAATAACAGGTATACCACATCCCATTGCTTCTATTAATGGTCTAGGTGTACCTTCTTTATTTGAAACACAAATGTATATATGTATTTGTGAAAAATACTTACCCATTTCTTCGTTTGGAATTTGTTTTACATTTCTATCAGCACAATTTAAAACTATATTGTAACCTTCTGCTTGTAATTCATCAATTACTGGTTTTAAAATAGTATGAAATCCTTTAAAATCTATTGAATTTCCATTCTCATCTTTTTGTGCTTTGTTCCATGTTGAATTTCCTACCCAACCTATTATTAGTTGCTCATCTGGAGTATTTTTGAAATTGAATCTTTCCATATTAATAGGATAAAATCTTTCTTTTGAAAAGCTATCACCCAATACAGCAGCTGGTTTTGCTACTCCATCTAGATTGCTATATATATCAAATAACTCTTTTGAGCTTACTACATACTTATGACTGTACTTTATAAGATTTACATTTCTTTGCATATCTTCTTCATATAGATGGTCATATATTCCTGTTGATATTTTTCTAACAGCATTTTTTACATATTCATCATAATCACCATATTTTTCAATTACCTTTGCTCTAAAATCATCATTAAATTCTTTTTCCTCAAAAGCTTTTAATATTCCTCTCCAGAAAAAGTGTATCATGTCATAATCTTTTAAAGCTTCTAATATTGTAAATAAATCCTTTTTAAATTCTTCACAATCTGCCCAATATATATCTATTTTATATCTATCAGATAATGCTCCTTGTATAACTTTTGCAGCTATATGAAAGGCCCAATCTTTTACATCTGCTACCAATGCTATTTTTTTCATTAAATTTCCTCCTCTGTTATTGAATTTATATCTGTGAATTTATACTGTCTTTTAGCGAAAATTGGAGAATTTTGTCCATTTTCTATTGCATTCAATATACCTTTTAATTTAAATGGTATACTTTTAGTTTCATTTATAATAAAACTTAGTATGTATGGTTTCAATTCTTTTGGCGTTTGTGAATATATTTCCATTAAATATGCAAGCATTTTATACATATCTGTGCATCTACGAATAGATGGTACTGTCATTATACTACCTGCTCTATTTTTATAATAATTAAATATTGGAAAATCTCCATACATTGTATCTTTTGCTAATGAAACTGCTTTTATAGAATAAATCATATCTTCATAGTATACATCCTCTATGAATTTTATGTTATTTTCTATTAAGAATTTTCTTCTCCAACATTTACTAGGAACTGAAAAATTAGCATCACATATTAATCTTGCTTCTCTTGTAGAATTCTCTTTTGTAGATATTCTTAACCTTTTATTATCTCCATTTATTTCTAGAAATCCTAAAAACACAATATCTGGTGTGTTTTCACCTATTAAAGAGTCTATATCTTTTAGAGTTGATTCACTATATAAACTATCATCTCCATCTAAATGAATAATATATTCCCCTTTTGCATTCTCTATTCCTATATTTCTTACTGCTCCTAATCCCATATTTTTTTCATTTTTTATTATTTTTATTTTGCCTTCATATTTCATAATCTTTTCTATTGTTTTATCTGTTGATTTATCTTCTACTACAATTAATTCATAATTATTAAAATTTTGATTTAGTACACTATCTATTGCTCTTTCTATATAAGGTTCTACATTATATGCACTTATTATTACAGAAAATCTACATTTATCCATAATATACGCATCAGGTTATATTTCCTGATGTGCCTCCTTTCAATATATTCTATTAATCTGCATTTTTTGATGTAAACACCTATATTATAACATTTTTTTACTTTGTCGTCAATATATTAATTCTTACAAAATTCTTACATAAATATTTACCTTTTTTGCTTAGATTTTAATATTTTTTTCCTATATTAATCATAAATTTTTTCGCTATTTTCTAAGGTTTAATGCATGAACATAGTTTTTGCGAACATTTTTTTGTAAAAATTGTTGACAAAGAATATTTGTTCGTATATAATATATACATATTACAAAAATATGTTTGTATTTAAAAATAGTATATTAAAATGTAATTATTTTTTACTCTATATACTTTTTAAGTATTTATCGGAAGGAATGGTTAATTATGAAAATAAAAAATTTAAAAAGATTTATAACATTTATAACAACTATGCTTTTTATAGCAATATCTATAAGCTTATTTATATCTAATAGTAGTTTTTCTCACTCAGATAATATAAAAAAGAAAACTATCTATACTTCATATGGAGATACTTTGTGGACTATTGCAGAAACTGAACAGAAAAATAATGAATACTACAAAAATAAAAATATAAGAGAAATAATTGAAGATATAAAAAGTATAAATAATATGAAAACAAGTAATTTGGCTTCATCTCAAGAGTTATTAATTCCATACATAAACTAATAGGGACGGGGTTAAATAGTTTAGTGGATATATATTAAAAATATTTGCAAAAAATTAATATATTATTTATTTAGTAACATTTTGTGGGAACCAACAAATTATAGCTTGTAAAAAATTTATTTTGTAAAATGCATTTTTACATAAATAAATTTTTTTACAAGCTATTATGCTGTTGGGAGTTACTAAATAAATAATATATTAATTTTTTGCAATAAAGTAGTTACCCACTAAACTATTTAACCCCGTCCCTATTAGTTTATTATAGCCTTAGTATCTCTTGCAATAACAAGCTCTTCATTAGTAGGAATTAGTAATACTTTTACTTTAGAATTTACAGAAGAGATTTCTCTCTCTTCTCCTTTTACATTATTTTTTTCTTTATCTAACTCAACTCCCATGAATCTTAATTTTTTACAAATACTTGCTCTTACATCTATTTGGTTTTCTCCAATTCCACCAGTAAATACTATGGCATCTATGCCCTCCATAACAACTGCATATCTTGCAACATACTGTGCTACTGAAGAAACAAACTTGTTTATTGCAGTTAAGGCATCATTATTACCATTTTTTGATGCATTTTCAATTTCTCTAAAGTCTGGCACATATTTTGCTAAAGCTGAAAGTCCAGATTTTTTATTTAAAATGTTTTCCATTTCATCAGCAGAAATGCCTTCTTTTTTCATTATAAATGTAACTACTGAAGGATCTAAATCTCCTGATCTTGTAACCATAGGAATTCCTCCAAGAGGAGTTAATCCCATTGATGTATCAACTGATTTTCCTCCATCTACAGCACAAATACTTGCACCTTGACCTAAGTGACATGTAACAATTTTTAAATCTTTTATATCTTTTCCTAACATATTGGCAGCAATTTCTGCAACATATTTATGTGATGTTCCATGTGCTCCATACTTTCTTATTCCATATTTTTCATAATATTCATATGGTATTGGATATAAATAATTTTCTTTTGGCATTGTTTGATGAAATGCTGTATCAAATGTAGCTACCATTGGAACATTTGGCATTTCTTTTTGACAAGCCCTTATTCCTAAAACAGCTGCTGGGTTATGAAGTGGAGCAAGTTTACTACATTCTTCTATTCCTTTTATTGTTTCTTCATTTATGAAAGTAGATTTATCAAAAATTTCTCCTCCACCTACTATTCTATGTCCTACTGCACTAATTTCAGATAAATTATTAATTGTTGGGTGTTCTGGATTTACAAGTTCATTCATAACTATTCTTAAAGCTTCCGCATGGTTTGATGTAGGTTTTTTTATAACAAATTTTTCCCCATTGATTTTATGTGTTAAAAAAGATTCTGGTTCTCCTATCCTCTCAAAATTCCCTTTTGCCATTACTTCTTCATTTTCCATATTTATTAATTGATACTTTAAAGATGAAGAGCCACAATTTAATACTAATATTTTCATATATATTTCAAATCCTTTCTTTCTCACTATAATTACAAGGCATACATTGCGATAAATGATTGTTTATTACAAACAAATTTGCCTTTTTCCTTTATAAAAAGGGACGCTTACATTTCGTCCCCAATTATTTAATTTATCTATTTTGTTAATGCAACTGTTTCTCTAGCAATCATCAATTCTTCGTCAGTTGGAACAATCCATACTTTAACCTTTGAATTTGGAGTTGATATTTCTCTTTCAACAGCTTTTACATTATTTAACTCTTGGTCTAATTCTACTCCCATAAAACCTAAATAACTACAAACATCTGCTCTAGTAATAGGTCCTCTTTCTCCTACTCCTGCTGTAAATGTTATAACATCAACACCATTCATAGCAGCTGCATATCTTGCTATATATTGAGCTATAATATAATGATATTCTTTTAAAGCAAATGTTGCTCTTTCATCACCTTTTTCCATTGCTTCTTCTAAGTCTCTATTATCAACAGAAATTCCAGATAGTGCAAGTAATCCTGATTTTTTATTTAAAATTGTATTCATTTCTTGTGGAGTTAAATTTTCTTGTTCCATAATATATGTTACAACAGATGGATCTAAATCTCCTGATCTGCTTCCCATTGCAATACCTCCAAGTGGAGTTAATCCCATTGATGTATCTGTGCATTTTCCATTTTGAATTGCACATAAACTTGCTCCTTGACCTATATGGCAGTTTATAATTTTTAAATCTTCTATTGGTTTTCCTAAAAGTTCTGCTATTCTATATGCTACATATTTATGAGATGTTCCATGTGCTCCATATTTTCTAACACCATATTTTTCATAGTATTCATATGGTATTGGATATAAATAATGCTCTTTTGGCATTGTTTGATGAAATGCCGTATCAAATACTGCAACATTTGGTTTTCCTGCAAGTTCTTTTTGACATGCACGTATACCTTGCAAGTGTGCAGGATTATGAAGTGGTGCAAACTTTATTGCATCTTCAATTCCTTTTATAACTTCATCATCTATAACTACAGATTCTGTAAATTTTTCTCCTCCATGAACTATTCTATGGCCTATTGCATTAATTTCGTCTAAACTTGATATAACTCCATGCTCCTTATCTGTTAATTGCTCTAATACTAACTTAATAGCTTCATCATGATTTTTAGCATCTTTCTCAATTTTATATTTTTCTCCTCCTACTTTATGTGTTAAAAAAGAACCATTTTGCCCTATTTTCTCATAATTTCCTTTTGCCATAACCTCCTCTTTATCCATATCCATTAATTGATATTTTACTGAAGAACTTCCACAATTAATTACTAATACTTTCATTTTTACCTCCTAATTTATATATACTTATTTTTCTTGTTTGTAATATACTTAATTTATTTTTAGATTATTATACTCATAATTTGCTACATTTAAAATTATATTATTTAGTTTGAGCTTGAACTGCTGTAATGGCAATAACTCCAGCGACATCACTACTGCTACATCCTCTAGATAAATCATTTACAGGCTTTGCTATTCCTTGGCATAATGGTCCATATGCTTCAGCTTTGCCTAGCCTTTGTACCAATTTATAGCCTATATTTCCAGCATCTAAATCTGGGAATATCAATGTATTTGCATGACCTGCAACAGGACTTCCTGGTGCTTTACTTGCTCCTACTTCTGGAATTATTGCGGCATCTAATTGCATTTCGCCATCTGCTATTATATCTGGTGCTTTTTCTTTTAACAATTTAGTTGCTTCTATAACTTTCTCTGTAAGTGGTGATGTTGCACTTCCATATGTAGAATATGAAAGCATTGCTACTTTAGCTTGCTTACCTACTAATTGTTCAAAACTTTTGCTAGATGATATTGCTATTTCGGCTAAACTATCTGCATCTGGATATTCATTTAAGCCACAGTCTGAAAATACAAAAGTTCCATTTTCACCATATTCACAATCAGGTACAACCATTAAGAAAAAAGCAGATACAAGCTTAGTTCCTGGCGCTGTTTTTAATATTTGAAGTGCTGGCCTTAAAGTATTTGCTGTTGAGTGACATGCTCCAGATACCAAACCATCTGCTCCTCCCATTTTTACCATCATCATTCCAAAATATGTATAATCCTTCATTAATTCTTTAGCTTTATCTAATGTCATTCCTTTTGCTTTTCTTAATTCATAAAATTCATTAGCATACTCACTAAATTTTTCAGAAGTTTCTGGATCTACTATTTTAGCTTTTGATAAGTCTAAATTATTTTCTTCTGCGATTTTTAATACTTCTTCTCTTTTTCCTATTAATATTATATCACTATATCCTTCTTTTAATGCTATTGAAGCTGCCTCTAAAACTCTTACATCATTACTTTCTGGTAATACTATAGTTTTAATATCTTGTTTTGCCCTTTGCTTTATTTCTTCTATAAAAGACATCCTTTTTCTCATTCCTTTCTCTTAGCATATAATATGCTCATATAATACTCATATTATATAAGGAATTTTCATAAAGTACAAGTGATTTTTTAAATTTATTACATTTTAATATTATCTATATTTTCTTTAATTTCTTTTAATTCTCTTATACCTTCGCTTTGTTCTCTAATAATTGTTTGAGCAACTTCTCCTAATCTTGGATCAATTTCATATTTCAATAAATTCATGCTCATTGCTATTGCCCCTTCATGATGTGGTATCATTTCATTTACAAAATCTAAATCTATATTCATAGACTTTTGACTATCTTTCATTCTCAAAATCATACTCTTAGTTATACACAAGTACTGTTCTATATATTCTTTTGTGTCTATAGCCGAATTACTAAAGCATGGTGTAGTTTTAGCTATATTTCTCATTTGTTCAATGCCCTCTGTTTGCATTTCAATAATTCCCTTAGCTATTTCTCGTAAAGGTTCATATTTTGAGTATTTTAATAGATTTTCACTCATATATATTGCTGCTTGATGATGAGGTATCATTGTTCTTATGAAATTCAAAGTTATATTGTTTGTCATATTGGCTGAAAGCATTCTATTTGCCATAAAACATAATATTTGATTAAATCTACTTAAATAATTTTTAACTTCAAATCTACTATACATATTATACACTCCTTTCTTTTATATAATATATTTTTTTACTTAAAACGTGCAAAATAATAAACATAGTAAAATTCTTACTATGTTTACTTTTATTATTTTAATAAAACTATTACTTAAAGGAGTGTTCTTATGTTTGAACATTGGATTGTCCAACTTATTTTAGCCATTCTGGATTTGCAACATACCAGTCTATTGTTTTAATAATGCCATCCTCAAATTTTGTTTTTGGTAGCCATCCTAATTCTGTGCTTATCTTTGTAGGATCTATTGCATACCTAAAGTCATGACCTTTTCTATCTTCTACATATGATATTAAGCTTTCTGGTTTATTTAAATGTTTTAATATCAATTTAACTATTTCTATATTTCTTTTTTCATTGTGTCCACCAACATTATATCTTTCTCCATTTCTTCCATTATGATATACTAAATCTATTGCTTCACAATGATCTTCTACATATAACCAATCTCTAACATTCATGCCTGTTCCATATACAGGTAGCTTTTCGTCATTTAAAGCTAGCTTTATCATATGTGGTATTAACTTTTCATTATGTTGGTATGGACCATAGTTATTTGAACAATTGGTTATATTTACATTCATTTTATATGTTTCATGATATGCTTTTACTAATAAATCTGAACTTGCTTTTGAAGCTGAATATGGGCTACTTGGCTTAATTGGTGACGTTTCTGTAAAGAAACCTTCTTCTCCTAATGCACCATAAACTTCATCTGTTGATATATGCATAAATTTATTCTGGCTTCCTTCACCCCATTTTCTTTTTGCCACTTCTAATAACGTATGTGTTCCAAGTACATTAGTTTGAGTAAATATAAAAGGAGCTTTTATACTATTATCTACGTGACTTTCTGCTGCGAAGTGAATTACTCCATTTATGTCATACTTATCAAATACTTCTGTCATTTTATCAAAATCACATATATCTGCCTTTACAAAAGTTATTTTATCTATTACTTTTTTTAAATTATCCATATTTCCTGCGTAAGTTAGTTTATCTACTACCACTACATTATAATCTGGATGCTTTGCTACAAAAAATTCTGCAAAATTTGCTCCAATAAAACCTGCTGCTCCTGTTACCAATACATTATTCATTTTTTACTCCTTTTCTATTAGAGGCACTTCTAAAAATATACTGCATACTAATTAAAAGAAATGCCAATAAATTTATAAATATAATTTATTTTAGATTTTTAAACAAGTCTGTATTCCTTAACTCTTTTAAAGTAGGCCATTTACTGTCTTTTTCAGATGTTAATAAATCAGATACTTTCATATCTCCTAAAGGCCAATCTATTCCAACATCTTCATCATTCCATGCAAGTCCACCTTCTGCTTCGTGATTATAAATATCGTCACATTTATATGTAAATTCTGCTTCATCTGATAATACTAAGAAACCATGTGCAAATCCTTTTGGTATTATAAACATTTTTTTATTTTCCTCTGAAAGAATAACTCCTTCCCACTCTCCATATGTTTTGCTTCCTGGTCTTAGGTCTACAGCTACGTCAAAAACTTCACCTTTTATACATCTAACCAATTTTGCTTGAGTATTTTCTTTTTGGAAATGTAAACCTCTTAAAACTCCTTTTTTAGATTTAGATTGATTATCTTGCACAAAATTATAATTCAACCCCATTTCTTCAAAATCTTTTTTATTATATGTCTCCATAAAATATCCTCTGTTGTCTCCAAAAACTGTTGGTTCTATTACATATACTCCATCAATTGACGTTTCTATTTTTTTAAATTTTCCCATTTTTTCTTTTGCATAGCATATTTAATATGCTATACTCTCCTTTCCAATATTTTTATTTCTATTCTTCTGTTAATTTTCCTTCTGCTAAATCTTTTAAATATATACCATATTCCGTTTTTAATAGTGTTTCTGTTAATTTTTTTAGTTGCTCATTATCTATCCAACCCTTTTTATATGCTATTTCTTCTGGACAACTAATTTGCAAACCTTGCCTTTTTTGAATTGTTTGAACAAAGCTTGCTGTTTCAAGTAAAGCATCATGGGTACCTGTATCAAACCATGTCATTCCTCTACCTAATTTTTCAACTTTTAATTTTCCTCTATTCATGTACTCTTCATTTACTGTTGTTATTTCTAATTCGCCTCTTGCTGAAGGTTTAACATTTTTTGCTATCTCAACTACATCATTTGTGTAAAAATATAACCCTGGTACTGCATAATTTGACTTTGGATTTTGTGGTTTTTCTTCAATAGAAATAGCATTACCATCTTTATTTATTTCTACAACTCCATATGCTCTAGGATCTTTAACATAATATCCAAATATTGTTGCTTCGTCCTCTCTTGAATTTGCCCTTTCTAGGACTTGTGCTAAGTGCTCTCCATAAAACATATTGTCACCTAATATCATTGCAACATTATCTTCTCCTATAAATTCTTTTCCTATAATAAATGCTTCTGCTAATCCTCTAGGTTTTTCTTGTATCTTATATTCAAAATGCATTCCCCATTTTGAACCATCTCCTAATAAATCTTCGAACATCACAATATCTCTTGGTGTTGATATTATTAGTACTTCTCGTATATCTGCTTGCATTAATACTGAAAGTGGATAATATATCATTGGTTTATCATATACTGGCATAATTTGCTTTGATATGGCAAGCGTTAAAGGAAAAAGTCTTGTTGCACTTCCACCTGCCAAAATTATTCCTTTTCTTTTCTTCATATAATCTACATCCTTTCCTTAGGCTTAATTATGATATTGTTTTATGACATTATGATAATATCATTTATACTCATTTTTTTCAAGTAAAAATTAATTTTTAATAATATAATAAGTTTTATTATATTTTTGGTTTTATACGTGCATAATAATCTTGAATAACATTCAAGCCTTATTTTATACAGGCAGAAAGGAATAACTTATATATGAAAATAGTTAAAGTTTTATTGATAATCTTTATTTTATTATTTGTACTTACTGGCTGTGGAGAAAATGAACAAAATCAAAATGAAAATTCCTCTACTGGAACTAAAACATCTACTGAAATTAATAATGAAAATACTCAACATACAGAAACTCTTATTTCTACTTATGCAACTCCAATAAAAGATAATTCTCATGGTAGATTAGTAAATATTTCTATTACTTGCAATACTCTTAACGGTACATTTATAGAACCAAATCAAGTTTTTTCTTTTAATCAGGTAGTGCGGTCAACCATCTTCTGCAAAAGGATATCAAGAAGCAAGCATAATTATAGATGACCATACAGCTACAGGAATTGGTGGCGGTAACTGCCAAGTAAGTAGTACTATCTATAATGCTGTTTTGAATGCTGGAAATTTTACTATTATTGAAAGACACGAACATGGAAAACCTGTTACTTATGTTCCCAAAAATAGAGATGCGGCTGTTTCTTATGGCTCTTTAGATTTAAAATTCAGGAATGACACTGGTCATAGAGTTAGACTTGACGCCATTACAGACAATCAAAATATTACTATAAATCTTGTGCAAGTAGACTAAAGACAATTAGCTAGTCTTGTAAAATATACAATTATATTAAAACTAATTTACACAAAAATGCACCCTATACTTTATATGTAATGGGTGTATTCTTTTAGAATTTATTAGAATAACAATTATTAACTTTAGTGTTCTCTTGTAACCAATCTTTCTTTGTCTAATAGTATTTTCATTCTATTTTTTGCATCTATCTTGCTATGATGCTTTACATCTTTAAATCTATTAGGATTTGAATCATATACCAATTCAATAATTGGATATACTGTTTTATTTCTATTATTTAATTTTTTAAATAAGTCTAACAATTTTGTTTTTATTCTGTCAAATGGTGTTTCATGCATTTGTGTTAATGCTGTTACTTTTTTTTCTCTATACACTTTTACTGAAATTTCATCTTGTATTACATAATATTGGTCATATTGTTCCATTTGCACTACTTTGCCTGGCTCTACTTTTGCTTTTACAGATTCTAAAATTTCTTGTCTTACAAATTTTTTATTTTCATATTTAACAAAATTATCTGTATTATTTTCTTGAATTCCAAATATACAAACTAATTTTCCATCATATGTGCATATTTTATCTAAATAATTTTCTTGTTCTTCAAAATGATTGCCTATATCTGTAATTTCCAACTTTGTAATATCAAATTTTTCACTTTTCTCGAATTTTTTTAATTCTGGGCATATTATTTCAATTAATATTTTAGGAGATATTTTATCAAACTTTGCATCACAAAAAATCTTATCTTCAATAGAATTTTCAATATATTTTAAATAATTGGTATCTACTTCTTCTTTCGTTACGGCTTCTTTAACACTATTATGTAATTCTATTGCATCTTCCATTTCTTGTATTTTATCTAATATAGATGAAAATTCGTCTTTTTTGGATGTAGTAGTTTTTGAATCTATTTCATTTATTTCTTTTTCTTTTACTATATCTTTTTGTAATTCTGCACTTGAACTACTTTCTTGTAAATTATCTAATATATTAATATCTTTTTCCATACTTTTTTTATTTTCTTCTCCCCTAATTACTTCTTTTCTAAAATGCTTTTTTATTATACCACTATAAATTCAAAAAAGATATGTATATTAATTTACAGTTTCATTACATTTTTGTTACATTTTTCGTTTTTCTACAAATTTAGAACAAAAATAAGCACTCACAAGATATAAAATTTTCCAAACTATAATGTTTGTACTAATTCCATCTTCTTGCAAATGCTTATATAAAGTTTTAATAAGATAATGTGTTAATACATTTTATTGATCCTTTTCCTTGTAAACTTCGTATGCATCTAAAAAGTTTGCTAACCGTACCGTTTCAAAGAAATGCATTGCATATATATCCTGTTCATTATCATCATTAAACCTAACGAAAATTATTACTTGTTTTTCACGTGTGTTTAAAACAGCATAGAACCGCGCTTTCTGAGGCAAATCCCTTTTTACAAAATTATTTGAAGTTATAGGTAATACTCTCACATACTCTCTTTTTTGCTTAGATAATTGAAGTTCAGCAAGTTTAATATTCTCTGAAACTTCGTCATATTTCAATGTCCATAATACAATTGTAATTATAGCCAATACTGCACTTGCTATTGTAATCACTGGTTTACTACCACTCACCAAAGAAACAACTGCTGATACTACAAATATTTTGAATGCTTCCCATAATTTTTCTTCAATTTTCATAGTTTTCCCTTTCTTTATAGCGATTTTACAATTGCATACATTAACTACTACCTTTGTTAAATACACATTATTCTTTTTTTAACTTTTTGCACCTCCATAAAATATTTATTTTTGGATCTGTATTACACTTGCATGTAGCAATATAATTAATTACGTATGATATTATATCATATATTTATTAGGCTTTCAATATTTTATGTAAATTTTGAGTTTTTAAATTATAAGTTCATATTTTCAAACAAAACCACCTACTTATAAAAGTAAGTGGTTTTATAATTAGAATAACAATTTTTTTATAATATTTTATCTAGGATTCTTTATTGCAGCTTGTGCAGCAGCTAAACGAGCTATTGGAACTCTAAATGGTGAGCAAGATACATAGTCTAATCCTACTTTATGACAGAATTCTACAGATGCTGGGTTTCCTCCATGCTCTCCACAAATTCCTAAATCTAAGTCTGGTCTTGTTTGTCTTCCTAATTTTGCAGCCATTTCTACTAATTTTCCTACACCCTCTTGGTCTAGTTTAGCAAATGGATCTGATTCATATATTTTTTTATCATAGTAATCACCTAAGAATTTTGCTGCATCATCACGGCTAAATCCAAATGTCATTTGTGTTAAATCGTTTGTACCAAATGAGAAGAATTCAGCTTCTTTTGCTATTTGGTCAGCAGTTAATGCTGCTCTTGGTATTTCTATCATTGTTCCTACTTTATATTTTAAGTCTACACCAGCTTCAGCTATAACTGCATCTGCTGTTTTTGTTACTATATCTTTAACATATTTTAATTCTTTAACTTCTCCAACAAGTGGAATCATTATTTCTGGAACTACATTCATTCCTTCTTTATTTACATTTATAGCTGCTTCTATAACTGCTCTTGTTTGCATTTCAGCAATTTCAGGATATGTTACAGCTAAACGGCATCCACGATGTCCCATCATTGGGTTAAATTCTTTTAATCCTTCGCAGATAGTTTTTAATTCTTCAAAAGAAAGTCCCATTTCTTTTGCCAAATCTGCTATTGCTTCATCTTCGTGTGGAACAAATTCATGTAAAGGTGGGTCTAAGAATCTAATTGTTACTGGGTAACCTTTCATTTCTCTGTATAATCCTTCGAAATCTCCTCTTTGCATTGGAAGTATTTTAGCTAAAGCTTTTGCTCTTTGTTCTGGTGTTCTTGAAACTATCATCTCACGAATTGCAGCAATTCTGTCTGGAGCAAAGAACATGTGCTCTGTACGGCATAGTCCAATTCCTTGTGCACCAAATTCATATGCTTGTTTAGCATCTCTTGGTGTATCGGCATTTGTTTTAACTTTTAATTGTCTATATTGATCTGCCCATCCCATTAATGTAGCAAAGTTTCCAGATACTGATGCTGGAACAGTTTCAACTTTTTCTCCATATACATTACCTGTAGAACCATCTAATGAAATCCATTCTCCTTCTGTTACTTTTCTACCATCTGGTAATGTAAAGTATTTTTCTTCTTCATTTACAACTATTTCTCCACATCCTGCTACACAGCATGTACCCATACCACGAGCAACAACTGCAGCATGTGATGTCATACCACCACGAACTGTAAGTACACCATGGCATACGTTCATTCCGTCTATATCTTCTGGAGATGTTTCAAGTCTTACTAATACTAAGTCTTTTTCTCCTGCTTTGTGTAATTCAACTGCTCTTTCAGCTGTGAATACAACTTTACCTGTTGCAGCTCCTGGAGATGCTGCTAAACCTTTTGCAACAACTTTTGCAGCTTTTAATGCTGTTTGATCAAAGTTTGGATGTAATAGTTGATCTAATTGATTTGGCTCAACTCTTAATACTGCTTCTTTTTCTGTAATCATTCCTTCATTAACAAGGTCAACAGCTATTTGAAGTGCAGCATTTGCAGTTCTTTTTCCATTTCTTGTTTGTAAGAAGAATAATTTTCCTCTTTCTATTGTAAATTCCATATCTTGCATATCTTTATAATGCTTTTCTAGTTTTTCTGCATACATTACAAAATCTTCATATGCTTTTGGATTAGTATCTTTTAATTGGTCAATATGTTGTGGTGTTCTAACACCTGCAACAACGTCTTCTCCTTGTGCATTCATTAAATATTCACCAAATAGTTTGTTTTCTCCTGTAGCTGGGTTACGAGTAAATGCAACACCTGTACCACAGTCATCTCCCATATTTCCGAATACCATTTCTTGAACGTTTACAGCTGTTCCCCAGCTTCCTGGTATATCGTTTAATCTTCTATATGTTATAGCTCTTGCATTATTCCAAGATCTAAACACTGCTTTTACAGCTTCTATTAATTGTACTTTAGGATCAGATGGGAATTCTTCTCCCTTAGCATTTCTATATACTTCTTTAAATCTTACAACAAGATCTTTTAAGTCTGCTGCTGTTAATTCTGTATCTAATTTTACACCTTTTGCTTCTTTTACTTCATCTATTATTTTTTCAAAGAAAGGTTTTGGTATTTCCATAACAACATCACTAAACATTTGAATAAATCTTCTGTAGCTATCATAAGCAAATCTTTCATTTTTTGTTGCTATTGATGCAACTACATCTTCATTTAAACCTAAGTTTAATACTGTGTCCATCATACCTGGCATTGATGCTCTAGCACCTGAACGTACAGATACTAATAATGGATTTTCTACACTTCCAAATTTCTTTCCTGTCATTCCTTCTAATTTTGTTAAAGCTTCAAATATTTCTGCAACGATGTCGTCTGAAATTTTTTCTCCATCGTCATAATATTTTGTGCAAGCTTCTGTTGTAATTGTGAAACCTTGTGGAATTGGTAAGCCTAAATTAGTCATTTCTGCTAAGTTTGCTCCTTTTCCTCCTAAAAGTTCACGCATGTTTGCATTTCCTTCGCTAAAAAGGTATACATACTTTTGACTCATAAAAAAACCTCCTTGTTTTTCCATTCTAAAAAGTTTGCTTTTCTAGCATATCTCTAACTTAATAGAATTTATGTCTTAACTATATAATTTTGTTAAAACCTACATTATATTGTTCTATAGTAAAAAATATTAGCATATTTTTCCAGAACGTCTTTATTATATCCATTTTTTCTGTAAATGTAAAGAGATTTTACAAATTTTTTGGTTTTTGAGAACCGTCCCATTAAAACTCAATTTTTTCTTCCAACCAATTTTTTAAATCATCAATTTTTACTCTAACTTGTTCCATTGTATCTCTATCTCTTATTGTTACTTGATTATCTTCTAAAGTATCAAAATCTACTGTTACGCAATATGGTGTTCCTATTTCATCTTCTCTTCTATAACGTTTTCCTATTGAGCCTGCTTCATCATAGTCACACATAAATACTTTTGAAAGCATAGAGTATACTTCCTCTGCTTTTTCGCTTAATTTTTTAGATAATGGAAGTACTGCTACTTTATATGGTGCTATAAACGGATGCAAATGTAATACTGTTCTTACATCTCCTTCTGCAATTTCTTCTTCGTCATAAGCTTCACAAAGAACTGCTAAAACTGTTCTATCTAGTCCATAAGTAGATTCTATAATATATGGTATGTATCTTTCATTTGTGTCTGGGTCTAAATATTCCATGCTCTTTCCAGAATATTCTTGATGTCTTGATAAATCATAGTTTGTTCTATTATGTGTTCCATTAATTTCACCCCAACCGAATGGGAATAAATACTCTATATCGCATGCAGCTTTTGCATAAAATGCTAACTTTTCATGGTCGTGATATCTTAATCTTTCTTCTGGAAGTCCTAAATCCATATAATATTGTTTTCCATACTGTTTAAAATAATTATATAATTCTGTGTCGTCGCCCTCTTTGCAGAAAGTTTGAAATTCCATTTGTTCAAATTCTATTGTTCTAAATGTAAAGTTTCCTGGTGTTATTTCATTTCTGAAAGCCTTACCTATTTGACCAATACTAAAAGGTAGCTTTGCTCTTGTTGTTCTTTGCACATTTAAATAATTTACATACTCTCCTTGTGCATTTTCTGGTCTTAGGTATATAACACTTTTACTATCTGTAGTAACTCCTCTATATGTTTGAAACATTAAATTAAATTGTCTTATATCTGTAAAGTCTGACTTTCCACAGTTAGGACATGGAACTTTATGCTCTTTTATATAATCCATCATTTGCTCTTGTGTCATTCCATCTGCATCTGCATTTGGATCAAATTCATTAATTAGGTTGTCTGCCCTATGTCTCATTTTACATTCTTTGCAATCTATTAACGGATCAGAAAAACTTGATACATGTCCTGATGCTTCCCAAACTCTAGGATGCATTAATATATCTGCATCTATTTCATAACTGTTCTTTCTTTCTTGTATAAATCTTTTTCTCCAAGTATCCTTAATATTGTTTTTTAACCTTGCTCCTAATGGTCCATAATCCCAAGTATTAGCTAAGCCTCCATAAATCTCAGAACCTGCGTAAATAAAGCCTCTTGCCTTACACAAGTTTACTATCTTCTCCATTGAATCTACCATTTTACATTCCTCCATTTTATTTTTTAATATTATGTTTTCCATTTTTATTTTCAAAAAGTTATCCACACATAATGTGGATAATGTGGATAACTCTGTTGATAACCTTATATCAAGCCTTTCCATTTTACAGTTTTTCACATTTCCATTTTTTGCCTTCAATTATGCAAACTTACTGATTATTTAGTACATTTATTATGTTTCTTTGTTACGTTTTGTTTACAATAATATTTCAGTTGTTTTTCGCTTATATTTCAGAATTATTACAAAAGCATTTACATAATTTTAATTTTATTCTTTTATAATTTTATATATGCTCTATAATACACTATTGCTATTGTCAATTATTTACATCTTATTTTGTATAAACTTCCATGAATCTCTGCACATATCTTCCAACGTTTTAGTTGCAACCCAGTTTAATTCATTTTTAGCTTTTGTAGGGTCTGAATAGCAAGTTGCTATATCCCCTTCTCTTCTTGGTGCAATTTTATATGGAACTTTTTTACCTGTTGTTTTTTCAAATGCTTTAACCATATCTAATACACTATATCCTACACCTGTACCTAAATTATATATAAATAATCCATGTTTTTCTTTGTTTAATTTTTCTATTGCCTTTATATGACCTTTTGCTAAATCCACCACATGTATATAATCTCTTACTCCTGTTCCATCTGGTGTATTGTAGTCATTTCCATATACTGATAATTCTTTTAAAATACCTGCTGCTACACGAACTATATATGGCATTAAGTTATTAGGTATGCCTTGAGGTTCTTCCCCTATTAGACCACTTTCATGCGCTCCAACTGGATTAAAATATCTAAGAATTGCTATGTCCCAACTATTGTCTGATTTATATATATCTTTTAATATTTGTTCTATATATAACTTTGTTGTTCCATATGGATTTGTTGTACCACCAATTTTGCAATCTTCCGTTAATGGAATTCTTTCAGGATTTCCATATACTGTCGCAGATGAACTAAATACAAATTTTTTAACTCCATATTTTCTCATGGTATCTAGTAACACTAATGAACCTGAAATATTGTTAGTATAGTATTCTATTGGTTTTTCAACAGATTCTCCTACTGCCTTGAATCCTGCAAAATTTATTACACTTTCTATATCTTTGTTTTCTTCAAATACTTTTTCTAATGAATTTCTATCCAAATAGTTTATTTCATAAAATTTAAAATCCTTACCAGTTATCTTTCTTATTGATTCTAATGCTTCTGGTTTGCTATTTGAAAAATTATCTATTATGATAACATCTTGTCCTATATTTAATAATTCAACCACTGTATGACTTCCTATATATCCAGCTCCACCAGTAACTAAAATTGACATATTTTTCATTCCTTTCATTTATTTCTTATTGTATTAATTTGTTTATACTAATATCTTTATTAGTCTCTTCCACAAATTCTTTTATATTATACACCAAAATTATAAGATTAACAATATTATACAATTCAACGATTTCTAATATTGGTATCATTCATATAAATTTATATAGATTCTATAATCTCTTACTATCTTTCTAACATAGTTATTTGTTTCTTTAAATGGAATATTTTCAATGTTTGAACCATCTTTTCTTATAATCCCTTCACTAATCCATTCATCTACATTCCCAATTCCCGCATTATATGCTGCAAGAGCAACTAAATATGAATTATCATACCTATCTAATAAACTTTTGTAATAGCTCGTACCTATTTTTATATTTTGTTCTGGAATATACAAACTGCTTTCAGAATTTATTCCCACTCCTGTTTTTTCTGCTACTTCATTAGCAGTGGCTGGCATTAATTGCATCAAACCAATTGCGCCTTTATGTGAAACTGTATTTGTGTCAAAGTTACTTTCTGCCTTAATAATAGCAAATGTAAGTAATGGATCTATTCCATTTTCTTCAGAATATTTATATACATATTCTGAATATGTAGTTGGATAAAAATTTTTTAATATTATATCTTGTACTTTAAAAATTTGAATTAATAAAAATCCTATTATAAGGATTAATATTAAAATAA
>CANQSP010000010.1 GCA_947626555.1 uncultured Clostridia bacterium
GATTTTGCTACACACTTCCTCCACGTCACACCTCATGGTGGAACGCTTGTGTTTCACTATGTGGTTGGCGATGTATATCTCCACTTCGGACTTTCACCGATTAACTAAACGACATGCCCGTCGCACAAAAGAAAGAACTCGGTCTTATGCCGAGTTTCTTCATATATAAGTAAATCTGTAAGCCGGGTTCTGTCGTGAATAGTCATTTATCTACTTTCTATATTACTATAGAACTTACAGCCACCGAGTTAGAAGATGACGAGCAGTCTTAGCCTTCTTTTACGGTGTTGCTCCAGATGGGGTTTGCATATACGCTCTATGTCACCACAAAGCTGGTGAGCTCTTACCTCGCCTTTTCACCCTTACCTAAACACATATTACATTTAGGCGGTAATTTTCTGTTGCACTTTCCTTAAGGTTTCCCTCACTGGACGTTATCCAGCATCATTGCTCTATGGAGCCCGGACTTTCCTCGTACGCAACCTTTCGGTATTGCTATACGCGACTATTCAATTTACTCATAATATTATTTTAATACGTAATATTGAAAAAGTCAAGGAATTTACTGTTTTCTATAATTATTCATTATACTATACCTTCAATATTTTCCATTAAATTCTTGTATTTTATATAATATAATGACTTATCTTGCTTCTCAATACAATTATTAAATTCGCCTAAAAGAACATAGGCTTTACTTAATTTTTTCTGATTTTGAATGCTTTTTTCATTTGTATTATTAATCATATTTGTAAAATATTCTTGTGCTGTTGTAAGTTGTTCTTTTGCACCACTCCAATTTTCTTGTTCAATTAAAGCATATGAAGCTAATATATTTGATTTTGCATATGCAATGTTTATATTAGTAGTATCTTCTGTATAATGCTCTGTATATTTTGGTATATATGAATATAAATTTGATAACATTGCAGCAACATTTTTCTTATCTTCATTTTGAACATCTACAATTAAATCATCCAATTGATTACTAAAATTTAGAATATCTTCATTATTTACATTAACAGAATGTAAATCTACAATTATACTTGACCATATTGAATATAAATTTTCAACTTCATTTTTTGTAGAATTCCAATCTACTTTCTGTTCTGTTCCTAATATTCCTTGTTCTTTCATTTCATATTGGATATTAGATGATTCGGAATTAGAACTACCTGATGATTCTCCTCCTGAAGATTCACTTTTTCCTCCTGATGACCCAGAACTTTCCTCAGAAGATTTGTCTCCAGATGATTGCCCTTCACTAGATTCCTGTCCTTGACCTGAATTTCCTTCACCAGATTTTCCACTTTCTGATCCTGATTTTTGTGTTTTTCCTTCTCCTTCTGAATTATTATTAGATGTATTTTCTTCCGCTAATACATAATTTGTAAGTTTTATATTATTTAAACCATTAATCATACTTATTAGCTTATTTTCTACCATCTTAACTTCTTGTTCTACTTTTTCCTTAGTTTTATTTTTTTCATCACATCCTGTTAACGTAAAAATTATTCCTGAACTTAATAAAATTATAAATATATATATTAAAAACTTATTTTTCATAGTTCACCTCTTTTAATTATTATCTGTTTAAAATTTCAATTTTATTCCTTGTATAGATATAAAAAATTTTTCTATAATATTATTAAAAGGAGTTTTTTATGTATACCACGGTAAAATTATATAGTAATGAAAAAAATGAAATTTTTAAGTTTTTAAATAGTTTTTACGATTTTGAAAATAATATTCTTTCTGAATCAAATAAAAAGTCTAATGATTTTTTGGCAAAAGCTAACGATTTAGAATGGCAATATAATTATGAAAACCCTATTGAAATGACTGATATAATAGGTACATTTATTGATAATAACGATAAATTTAAAATTAATATGTGGGTTTCTATAGATAAGGACGTATATATTAATGTTACTGACCAAAATGCTGATGAAATAATTAAATATCTATATGAAAGATTTCCATATTAAACTAATAACTTAGTCTTTTCTTTTACACCAATTTATGTATTTTTAAAGAGGGCTTCCATAATTTGAAACCCTCTACTAATAAAAATTGTTATAATATGATTATTTATTTTTCTAAGATAATAGTTACTGGTCCATCATTTAAAAGTTCAACTGCCATATCAGCACCAAATATACCATGTTCTGTTTTAATTCCTTCTTTTCTACATTGTTCCATAAAATATTCATATAATTCGTTTGCTAAATCTGGCTTAGCAGCATTAACAAAACTAGGTCTATTTCCTCCTGTGCAATCAGCATATAAAGTAAATTGAGAAACTATTAATAGTTCTCCTCCTACATCTTTTATAGATAAATTCATTTTATCATTTTCATCTGTAAAAACTCTTAGTTTTACTAATTTTTGAACTAAATAATCTGCAATTTCTTTTGTATCTGTAGGTGCAACTCCTAAAAGAACAAGAAAACCTTGTTCAATTTGTCCTGTTATATTACCATCTACTGTAACTTTTGCGTTTTTTACTCTTTGGATAACTAATTTCACTGCAATCTTTCCTTATTATAAAAATATTTAGATTTTTATTTGGATTTACCTATAAACCAAAATTTTATTGTATATATTTACTCATCTTCAAACTTTTTTTCTCTAGTCATAAGCATATTTACAGCAACATCTGGCTTAAGACCATTATAAAGCATATTGTATACTGCATCAATAATAGGAACTTCTACTTCACACTTTTTTGCGAGTTTATAAGCCACTTCAATATTATCTACACCTTCTATAACCATTCCTATTTCTTTTCTAGTTTCTTCTAAGCTTTTACCTTGCCCCATCATTTTGCCTGCTCTTCTATTTCTACTATGTTCACTTAAGCATGTAACTATTAAATCTCCTAAACCTGTTAAACCATAAAATGTTTCTTTTTTGCCTCCTAGTGAAACTCCCAATCTTGAAATTTCTGTAAGTCCTCTTGTTATTAATGCAGCAAAACTATTATCTCCTAGTCCTATACCTGTTGCAACTCCTGCACAAAATGCTATTATATTCTTTAATGCCCCTCCAAGTTCAATTCCTTTCATATCTTCAGATATGTATACTCTTAAATTTTCATTCATAAAAATATCTTGTAATTCTTTAGCAATTTCCATTTTTTCTGAAGAGATAACCATTAATGTTGGCATTCCTTTTGAAACTTCTTCTGCATGACTTGGACCTGAAAGAACTGCTAAATTTACATTTGGCATTTCCTCTTTTAATACTTTATCTAATGTATATAATGTTTCCCCTTCAAATCCCTTAGTGCATATTACTACTGTTTGATTTGTTACATATTTTTTATATTCTTTTACTGTATTTCTTGTAAATTTAGAAGGTGTTACATGCAAAATATATTCGCTTCCAGATATCGCTTCTTCATAAGAAGTAGTACAATAAATACCTTCTGGAATAGTTACTTCTGGTAAAAATTTGCATTTTTTTTCTTTGTTTATTAAATCTGCTTCTTCTTGTAAAAAAGACCATATTTTAATCTCATTTCCTAATTTTGCTAAATGTATAGCTAACGCTGTTCCCCAACTTCCACTTCCTATTATTGAAATTTTCCTCACTTAATTTTCTCCTTTCGATTTTATATACTATTTTATTTTCTTAAAATCTAGTCTATTTTCAGTACCTGTTAAAAGTCTCTTTACATTGGCTCTATGGTTATATACAACAAGTATAGCTAATATTATTGCATAAATAATATAATTTCCTTCTGGTACTAAATAAGCACTACCTTCAATTGGTGGCATAAATATAACTAACACTGGAAATAAGATTGCTGCTGCAATTGACCCTAATGATACCATTCTTGTAAGCAACATTAATACTAATGCAAATACTAAACAAATAAGACCTATATTCCAATTAGTTACTAATAAAACTCCTAAAGAAGTTGCAACTCCCTTTCCACCTTTAAAATTGAAGAATATAGGAAAAGTATGGCCTAATATAACAGCAATACCTGCTAATTGTATTAATAAAGATTTATTTATGTCAGGTATAATTAAACCTGCAATAAACGCAATTAAAATTGCTGCAACTCCCTTTAAAGTGTCACATAAAAGTGTTAAAGCACCTGCTTTTTTTCCAACAGTTCTTAATACATTTGTGCTTCCTGCATTTCCACTTCCTTTTTCTCTTACATCAAATCCTCCCATTTTTTTACTAATAATTACTGAAAAACTTATACTTCCTATTAAATAAGCTATAATTGCTATAATTATATATGCTACGATCATATTTATTCCTCCTTTTATTTTACGATATGGCTTTTATGTTTATTTTTCAAACACAAAGGTCCGCTCCTAGTGTTCATTTTTTTCTCTAACTATCATTCTAACTGGTGTTCCAGTTAATCCAAATTCTTTTCTAATTTGATTTACTAAATACCTTTCATATGAAAAATGAAATAATTTTTTGTCATTTACAAATACAACAAATGTTGGTGGTTTAGTTTGAGCTTGTGTCATATAAAAAATTTTTAGCCTTTTTCCTTTATCTGTTGGCGGTTGTACTATTGAAATTGCCTCATTTAAAACCTCATTTAATACTGCTGTTTTTACTCTCATAGCATTTTGATTTGCAACACTATTTATCATTTCAAATAAATTATGTACTCTTTGACCTGTTTTAGCAGATATGAATATTATTGGTGCATAAGAAATATATGATAATTTGTTATATACATCTTTTTTATATTGTTCTATAGTATTAGTATCTTTTTCATATTCATCCCATTTATTTACTACTATTATTATGCCCTTTCCTGCTTCATGAGCCTCTCCTGCTATTTTTGTGTCTTGCTCTGTAACTCCCTCATTAGCATCTATCATTAATAAACACACATCTGCTCTTTCTACTGCTAAAATACTTCTCATTACACTATATTTTTCTACTTTTTCTTCAACTTTGCTTTTTCTTCTAATTCCTGCTGTATCTATAAATAGATATTTGCCAAATTCATTTTCAAATTCAGAATCTATGGCATCTCTAGTGGTTCCTGCTATGTCGCTTACAATAACTCTATTTTCACCTAATATTTTATTTATTAAAGAAGACTTGCCTACATTAGGCTTTCCTATTACTGCTACTTTTATAATTGTGGATTCATCATCTTCTACAGAGTTTGGTAAATTATCATATATTGCATCTAATATATCCCCTATACCTATAGCATTTACTGCAGATACAGGGTATGGATCACCTAAACCTAAGCTATAAAATTCATATATATCATCTGATGTTTTTCCAAAATTATCTGCTTTATTGCAAACTAAAATTATAGGCTTTTTAGATTTTTTAAGCATTAATGCTATATCTTTATCTGCCTCTGTTACTCCTTGTTTTATATCTGTTAAAAATATAATAACATCAGCAACGCCTATAGCAATGTTTGCTTGTTCTCTCATTTGAGATAATATAACATCTTCTGACTCTGGCTCAATTCCTCCTGTATCTATTAAATTAAATGTCTTTCCTCTCCATGTAGCTTCAGCATAAATTCTATCTCTGGTAACACCTGGTTCATCTTGAACTATTGATATTCTTTTTCCGACTATATAATTAAAAAATGTTGATTTTCCTACATTTGGTCTTCCTATAATTGCTACCGTTGGCTTTGCCATATTGCTTCTTTCCTTTCTTCTTATTATTGATAATACATTCTTATTTATTTTATACCAATACATATTATAAGTCAATTTTATTATTTCAAAATTTTCAACTTGCCTTTCATAATAACTCATAACATATTTTTACATTATTTTTTACTATAAATTTTAATATATAAATAAATATATATGGCAAATGCTACAATAGAAATCATTGATAAAATATAAGAAATTTTTGTTATTTGAGAACCAATATACTCTACTTTTATTAAGCCATTTTTTATTCCTTCAATTCTAGTTGATAAATATCCATTTTCTGATTCTTCAGAATTTAGCTCCATTATTTTGCCACTTTCATCTTGCACAGTAATTTTGTATCCTGGATAATATAGATATGGTAATTCTAATATTGTATTTTCCTCTAAATTTTCTATTTTGGCAGTCAACCTAATATTATCTTTATATTCATCATATATACTTGCATTTCCAGATAAAACATAAATTTTATTTTCTCTTTCCATCATATAAGTATGTTGTAACACAAGCGCTTTAACTGGTAGATACTCTCTATTTATGCTCATATGACTTATTTTTTTATTTTCCATAATGCTATTTTCATAAGTTTCATCCACAGTTGCACTTCTTGTATATCCTTCTAAAGTATACTTTTCCTCAGACCTTTCTTTATCTCTTTGTATAAATTTAGATACTGTATGTATTCCCAAAAATGTAATTATTGCAATTGAAAATACTGCTAGAATTATATTAATAGTTTCTTTTTTCGAAATTTTTTCTATTATTAACTGTAAATTTATTCCACTTAGAACTGATGCAAAAAATATAAAAAATCCTAACATTCTCCATGGATATTGTAATTTACAAAATATATCTGGCATATATTTCCATGGAAAAAATCTAGTACACATTACTATTGAAACTATTGAAAAAATAAAAAATATTATATATATTTCTCTGTATTCTTTATTTATTTTAAAAACTCCATATATGCTTATTAAAGTTAAAAAAAGCATTGGTATTCCTATAACAAAAGTAGTTCCTTCTTCTTCATCTATATCTTGTATAAATTGTGAAAAACGAATTGTATTCTTAGAAGCAAAATCACTATTTGTTTTCATAATATCATCATCCATTATTCCATATTTCGCTGAAAATGATGCTTCCAACATTGGAAATACAAACATTGCTGACATAAGTACTATAAAAATTATGTTTATAGCACACTTTTTTAAAACTTGTTTTTCTTTTAGTTTCTTTATAAAAAACATTATATAAAATACACAAAATATTGCTACATACAAAGTTGAAACTGTATGAGACAATATTAATCCCGTTGCTCCAATGGCTATGTAATAATGCTTTTTACCATCTCCATTAAATAAATTGTATAACCCTAAAAACACTAATGGTATAAATACTGCTGCCATAAATTCGCCTATTGCATATCTTATATATATATTTGCCAATTTATATGGTGCTACAATATATAAAATTGCAGAAAATAACGCTATAACTCTTTTTTGCGTTACTTCATTTACAAATTTATACATTGTGAATCCAGATAAAATTATACATATCATTCCAAATATTTTTAGTGCTAGTACATATGTAGGAGTAAATAGTTTTATTATTAAAGGTAAATAACATGTAACTGCTGGATAAAACAGATTTATTGCATATCCCATTCCATTACAATAATCTAAAGAAAGTATGGGGGGTATTTGTGCCATTTTTATTGCATCATCTGTACCAATTGTTCTTAATAAATGTATAAAACCATCATGTGTATTCCTTATATTTATTGATAACAAAGGTAAAGCTATAATTAATCCAATTAACAAAATAATTGTATAATGCATCCATTTATTATTTATAATTGTTTTCATGAAATCTTTCATTTACTACACAAATTCCTCCCACACCAAATTTGCTAAATCAATTCCTTTATTAGTTAATTTTATAGAATCTAAATTAACTATTATTAAATTTTCTTCTGCCAATTTTTCTAACTCATTTCTAAATATGTATAATGGATTTTGAACAAATTTATTTTTGAAATCACTAATTTTTACACCATCTATTTTTCTTAAACCGAGCATCATGTATTCTTTTTGTTTATCATACAAATTTTGTATTTCATGTATTTCTATTTGATTCTTTCCAATTATATACTCATCTAAATTATTTGTATTTGAATATCTTTTATCTTCAAAATATGAATGTGCACCTAGTCCAAATCCCAGATATTCCATTTGATTCCAGCAATTTAAGTTATGCTTCGATTCATATCCTTTTTTTGCAAAATTTGAAATTTCGTAATGTTTATAGCCTTTCTCCTCTAATTTATTCTTTACATACCAGTACATTTCTCTTTCCACATCATCATCTGGAAGTTTTAATTCTCCTTTCGAAACTAATTGTTCTAATTTAGTGTTTTCTTCCAAAATTAGTGAATATACTGAAATATGTTCGGGATTTAACTCTATAATATTTTCTATACTTTCTCTTAAATCTTGGACAGTTTGATTCGGAAGTGCTAACATTAAGTCTACATTTATATTTTCAAAACCATTTTCTCTTGCCGTAATATATGTTTGTTTAAATTGCTCAAAATTGTGAATTCTGCCTATTTCGTTTAAAATTTTATCATTAGTAGACTGCAAGCCTATACTCAATCTGTTAATTCCTACTTCTCTATATTTTTGTATTTTCTTTTCATTTACGGTACCTGGATTTATTTCTATTGTTACTTCTGCATTTTTTAATACATTAAACTTTTTTCTTATTGTTTGTACTATCTGTTCAATATAATCTTCGTGAATTATAGATGGCGTGCCTCCTCCAATATAAACAGTAGAAACTTGAATATTTTGTTTTTTTTCATTTTCTATTTTATTGTTTTCTATTTCATTTATTAGTGATTTTATGTATTCATCCACTTTATTTTCACATTTTGCAAAAGATAAAAAGTCGCAATAATAACATTTTTGCTTGCAAAATGGTATATGAATGTAAATTCCTATGTCCTTCATATTTTTTCCCTTTCTAGCTTGGTTCAAGGTACATTACAACAATTATCTATTTTGCGTTTTTTTATCTAAAAGTACCATGCCACATGGTGTATAACTATTATTTATTTGTTCTGTGCCATTTCCACAATTGCATTTAATCTATGATTTATTCCAGATTTACCGATTGGTTTTTCTAACATTTGACCTAATTCCGCAAGTGTTGCATCAGGGTTTTCCAATCTTAATTTTGCAACTTCTTTTAATGTACTTGGAAGATTTTCAAACTTTTTTTGTTTTTTTAGTAATTTTATCGCTTCTATTTGCTTTACAGCAGCATTTACAGTTTTTGTTATATTAGCTGTCTCACAATTTACTTTCCTATTTATATTGTTTTTCATATCTCTAAGTACTCTAATTTCTTCAAATTTAAGAACTGCCGTATTAGCACCAACGTATGCAAGAAATTTTGAAATCTGTTCACCCTCTTTTATATACAAAGAAAATCCATTTTTTCTTTGCAACTCCTTAGCTTCTATTTCCTGTTTTTGTAATATATTTTTTATATATCTTGCATTTTCATATGTACTTAATATTATTTCCATGTGATACTTTTTTTCCGGATTATTAATACTCCCTCCACCTAAAAAAGCTCCTCTTATTAACGCTTTATTTAAATTTTCATCTTCAACATTAATTATTTGAATATCTTTTCCTATATATTGTATTTCTTCTATACTTATTTTTGGAAGCGTTACTATATATTTTTGACCTTTTAATTCAATTTTAAAATCTATTACATTTAAATTAGAAATTAATTTATTAAATCTATTAATATTATATTCATTTGCCGTTGAATACATTATTTTAGAATTCGTACAAGTTGTATTATTACTAATTAAGTAACCAATTAATTCATACTTGACTTCTTCTTTATTTTTTAAGTTATTTATTTTACTTAAATATTCCTTTACTTCAGATGAGAAAGACATATGAACACCTCTTCCTTTTTAGGATGATTTTTTAGTAATACATATCTTATTACATTTTACTGCATTTTTTTTGCTATAATAATTCTATCATTTCCAGATAAATCTCTTTTACAATATATTTCACTATATTTATTAGATTTATTTAATAATTCTACCACTTTTTCTCTTTGATTATAACCTATTTCCAAACACAAATATCCATTGTCATTTAAATATTTATATGCTTCATTTGCAAATAATTTATAAAATTTTAAACCATCCTTACCCCCATCTAAGGCTAAATGTGGCTCATTTTGTACCTGCATATCTAAATTTAAAATCTCAGCTGTTTCCACATATGGTGGATTTGAAACTATTATATCAAACTTTTCATTTATATTTTCAAACATGTTAGAACATACAAATTCTATAACATTCTTTTTTTTATTTTTTTCATAGTTTTCTTTTGCTATTTTAAGTGCCTCATTACTTATATCTGTAGCAACTATTTTCACATTATCTAAATAGTATGCTAATGCTACTGCTATAGCACCACTTCCAGTACACATATCTAATATATTTTTCTTAGACTTTGACAGTTTTATTACTTCTTCTACTAAAATCTCTGTATCTGGCTGTGGTATTAACACATTTTCATCTACGTAAAAATTCAATTTCATAAATTCTTGATTATTGGTTATATATTGCATTGGTTTTCCATCTGCTATGTCTTTTAGTCCTTTTAAATATTCAATTTGCTCATCTTCATTTACTTCTTTGTCTTTTATTATTATTAACTCTTCTTTTTTTACTTTTATTGTTTTTGCCAATAGTATTCTTACTATCAATCCAATATCTTGTATTTTATATTTTTCTAAATAATTTTTTCCATATTGTAATAACTGTTCTACTTTCAATATGTTGCATCTCCTTATTCTTTTTTATGATTTTAGCATAATTTGAAATAAATGTAAATAAACTAATAGGGACGGGGTTAAATAGTTTAGCACAATAATTTATAAAGTAACAGTTAAACTACTAGGGACGGAGTTAAATAGTTTAACAAAATTTAAAATATATTATTTGCAAAACATGAATATTATATATTTTTGCGTTGCCCCATTTAAGAAAATGTAACTCACACATGTTCGTAACATTTTCTAAAACGATCCCCACGAACCACTTCAAAATATATAATATTAATGTTTTGCTATATAGTAATTAAGTTGTTAAACTATTTAACTCCGTCCCTATTAGTTTAATTAAAAAATAAGTGCTAAACTATTTAACCCCGTCCCTATTAGTTTAATCAAAGAAGACTTCTATTTATATAGAAGTCTCCTGTTATTTTTAATATATATTAAATCCCCACTTTAGCCGTAAGATGAAGAAATTTTTAATACCTGTTTGCACAGGTGGGTGTCTTGTTGAATGCTCCTGGGTTTCTTACTATATAGTAAGCTTACACGCCACATTCAAAGGCGGACTCCCTTATTTTATTTGTTGGTAATAAAATTTCAGTCTACACGTACCATGCAGGGAAAATTGATAACTATTTGATTAGGTTATTTATATATTAGCATATAAATATTATTATTTCAATTTCCCAAATAAGGTGATTTTTTTACTTTAAACACGATTTAGCATGATTAAAGACTATTTACTTATTTTTAATTAATTATTATCATTTTTTATTATTTGCTATTTATATTATTTTATGCTATAATGATATAAATTGTGTTAGTATTATATCCCTTTTTAGTTTATTTTTCTCAATGTAGCCAGTACCAATGTATTGGTCATTTTTTTTGTATATATTATAAACCCCGTCTGCATAGTTTTTATATGTTAATTTTACACCATTTAGAAACATCTCTAATTGTTTCTCATCCAATTTTATAGTAGGTTTATCTTTAAAGAATTGCTCTATTGAGATTAATTTATCTCTCGTTTTCTCCAAATTTCTCACTTTTTCTACTTCAATTGAATCTTTTATATCAAATTCTCCAACTTTGGTTCTGTTTAACTCTTTCATATATCCTATTGTGCCTAATTTTTCAGCAATATCTTCACACAGACTTCTTATATAGGTTCCTTTCGAACAATTTACTTTAAATGAAATTTCATCATCTTTTATATTTAATAACTCTATACTATATATTTCTATTTCTCTTGGTTTTAATTCTACTTCTTCACCTTTTCTTGCATATTCATACAATTTTTTTCCATTTACTTTTATTGCAGAATACATAGGAGGAATCTGCTGTTGTTTACCAATAAATTGCTTAAAAATAGATTTTACAATAATCTCATCTATATTTTTTACATGCCCTACCTTTATTACTTTTCCTTCTGAATCTGCTGTATCAGTCTTGGTACCTAATTTTAAAACTACCTCATATTCCTTGTCATGATTAATTAAATATTTTGAAAGCTTTGTTGCATCACCAATAAGCAAAGGCAGTACTCCTGTAGCGTTAGGATCTAAAGTTCCGGTATGTCCAACTTTTTTTATGTTAAGAGTTTTTCTTACTTTGCTTACTATATCATGTGATGTGCAATTTTTAGGCTTATTTATTAATATAATTCCATCCATTTTTTCCATTATTTTATATACATTCTAGTTTGATTTATAATTTTTTCTTTTGCTTGTTCTAATGGCATCTGCATGTTACAACCTGCTGCATGAACATGCCCTCCTCCACCAAACATTAAACATACATCTGAAACATTTACATATTCGTTAGAACGAAGTGATGCTTTAAATCCTTTATCTATTTCTCTTAAAAATATAGAAACTTCAACACCTTCTATATTTCTACCTTCCTCAACAATTCCCTCATAATCACCAGATTCTGACTTAGTTTCTTCATTATCCTTTTTGGTAATATATGTAAAAGCTATTTTTCCATCCTCTATGAACTCCATTCTGTCAATAGCTCTTTTTCTCAATTCAAAATTAGCTTTTGATTTAGTATTCATTACTTTTTTATATATTTCAGATACATTTATGCCCTTTCTTAACAAATCTGCTGCAAATTCAAAGGTTTCTGGAGCAGTTGATTGATATTGAAAACCACCTGTATCTGTTATTATCCCTGTTAATATACAAGTTCCTATATCCTTTGTAATTTCGACACCAAAATATTCCAATACTGTAATTAATATTTGTGCACATGCTGGTGAATCAGGATTAATATAATTTAAGTCTGCATACATTGTATTTGTTCCATGATGATCTATTGTTACTTTTACTTTAGAATCTTCGAAATACTTTGAAAACCCATTTAGCATTTTTACAGTTGCACAGTCTAATACAATGGCTAAATCATATTGCTCAATATTACTTTGTTTTTTTATTTTGCTTGCTTCTGGTAAAAAATTGTATACCTTTGGCATATCTGGAATAATTATATCTGGATTCTTTCCCATTGATTTTAGTGCAATATACATAGCTAAACTACTTCCTATTGCATCTCCATCTGGGTTTTCATGCGTTAATATTACTATTGAATTTGCTTTTTTTATTTCCTCTAATATATTATCTAAAGTCATTTTTATATTCCATTCCTTCCTCTCATGTAAATTCATAAATTCACATATAATATTACTTTTTTAAACTTTTTAATATTGAATCTATTTTCATTCCATATTCTAGTGAATCATCTTTTTCAAAAACTAATTCTGGAGTTATCCTTAAATTCACTTTTTTTGCAACTATGCTTCTAATAAAACCTGCTGATTTCTTTAAAGCTTCCATAGTTTTTTCATCACTTTTTGCATTTAATATACTTACATATACTTTTGCATATTTTAAATCTGGTGTTACCTTTACTTTTGTAACACTTATTAACCCAGTTGCATCTGGATTTTTTAACTCAAATGAAATAATATTACTGATTTCCTTTTTTAATTCTTCATTAATGCGATTTAGTCTATTTTCGTTTGTTGGCATTTTGTCCTCCTTCTATCTTTCTTCTCCATGTAGAATTTCATCTACAACCTCTCTATAAGCAATATTTCTCTTTCTATCAGCTTCTTCTGCTCTTTTTCTTTCCATAATTTGTTCTATTTTTTTATCAAATTGGCCACTATATTCTATTCTTTCTAAAAATTCCATTCTTTTCTGTTCATCTGATTTAATTTCTTTTGCATCATCTTCTTTTCCTTCTGTTATTAATTGTTGCATTTGATTATTTTCTATTTCCTGTTGTATTTGTGTTCCTTCTATTTCTATTTGTATTTCTCGTGCCTCTTCTATTTCCTGCTGTATTTGTGTTTTTTCCATTTCCTTTTTCAATCTTTTGGCATTCTTCTTTTCTTTTCTTCTATTTTTTATAGCTTGACTCTTTTTACTTCCTTGTTTCATAATTACACATCCTTTTCACATAAATTATTATGCTATTTTATCTTTTTTTACTAAACTATTTAACCCCGTCCCTATTAGTTTACCTTTTTATTTCTTCCATAACATACACCTCTATGATGTCTCCTTCTTTTATATCATTGTAATTTTCTATTTGCATACCACATTCGTATCCTTTAGCAACTTCCTTTACGTCATCTTTAAAACGTTTTAATGATACAAGTTTACCTTCATGTATTACAACATCTTCACGTATTACTCTTACTCCTGCATTTCTTTCAATTTTACCTTCTAATACGTAAGCACCTGCTATTGTTCCTACATTTGAAACTTTAAATACTTGCCTTACTTCTACATTTCCTATTACTTTTTCTTCAAATACAGGGTCTAACATTCCTTTCATAGCAGCTTTAACATCATCTATAACTTGATAAATTACTGAATATTGCTTTACTTCTATATTTTCTTTTTCAGCCACTTCTTTTGCTGTTGCAACTGGTCTAACGTTGAATGCTATAATTATTGCATTGGCAACTTTGGCTAAATTTAAGTCAGATTCTGTAACAGCTCCTGTTGCAGAGTGAATAACTTTAACCTTTACTTCATTATCAGATAATTTTTCAAGAGATTGCTTTAAAGCTTCACTTGAACCTTGAACATCTGCTTTTACTATTATATTTAATTGTTTTAAGTTTCCTTTTTCCATTTGATCAAATAAGTTGTCTAATGTAACTTTTTGAACTTCATTTATTGATTTTTCTCTTTGTTGACGTTTTCTTCTTTCTATTAAATGTTTTGCCATTTTTTCATCTTTTACTTCATAGAAAGTATCTCCTGCTTCTGGCACTTCTGTTAATCCTAATATTTCTACTGGTGTAGATGGACCTGCTTTTTTAACTTTTTGTCCTTTATCATTTTTCATTGCTCTAATTCTACCAATTGAAGAACCTACAACTATTGTATCTCCTGTATCTAATGTTCCTCTTTGAACAAGTACAGTTGCAATTGGACCTCTTGCTTTATCTAGTCTTGCTTCTATAACAGTTCCTTTTGCTTGTTTGTTAGGATTTGCTTTTAACTCCAACATATCTGCTTGCAATAATACCATTTCAAGTAATTCATCTATATGCATATTCTTTTTAGCTGAAATTGGCACATATATTGTATTTCCGCCCCATTCTTCTGGTACTAATTCATAATTCATTAATTCTTGTTTTACTTTATCTATATTAGCATCTGGTAGGTCTATTTTATTTATTGCTACTATAATAGGTATATCTGCTGCCTTTGCATGGTTTATAGCTTCTACTGTTTGAGGCATTACTCCGTCATTTGCAGCTACAACTAATATTGCTATATCTGTAATTTGAGCTCCTCTTGCACGCATACTTGTAAATGCTTCATGTCCTGGTGTATCTAAGAAAGTAATTTCTCTTCCATTTATTTCAACTTTATATGCACCTATAGCTTGAGTAATTCCTCCAGCTTCACCTTCTATAACATTAGTTTTTCTTATTGCATCTAGAAGTGATGTTTTACCATGGTCAACGTGTCCCATAACAACTACAACTGGTGGTCTTACTTCAAGTTCTTCTGCTTTATCCTCTGAATCATCAAATAAGATATCTTCTTCTTTAACTTCTTCCTTCTTCTTTGCGGTTACTCCAAATTCTCCTGCTATTAAAAATGCTGTATCAAAATCTACTTCATTATTTATTGTTGCCATTATTCCATAATCTAATAATTTTTTTATAACTTCTCCTGAAGTTTTCTTAAGTTCTGTTGCTAAGTCTTTTACAGTAATTGATGATGGTATTGTAATTTCTGTTAGCTTAAATATTTTTTGAGTTCTATCTTTTTCATCCTTATTTACTTTTTTCTTATTCTTTTTCCCTCTTGCCGTTGTTAAATCATAGTAGTCTAACATTCCACCTTCTTGATCTTCGAACATATTAGATAAACGGTCTACTTGTTTTAAATCTTTTAGTTTTTCTCCATCAAAATCTTCATTAAACCTTCCGCCTCTTTTATTTTTAGTAACCTTTCTAGTTTTTTCTTCATATCTTTCACTTTTTGCTTTATCTATAGCTTTACTGTTATAATCTCTTTGATTTTCTTTCTCAGGCATATCTATGGACATTATATCTTTTATGTTCCTATCAATACCTCTTTCGTCAAGTGGTCTTTTTCCATAATTATTTTGTCCATTTTTATAATTATCTCTTCCTTGAAAATTATTCCTATCTTTGCCTTGGAAGTTATTTCTTCCGTCTCTATTTTGAAAATTATTATTTTTATTATTTTGCATATTTCTATCTCTATTTTGAAAATTATTGTTTCTATTTTGGAAATTATTTCTATCTGTATTTTGAAAATTTTTGTTTTGGAAATTATTTCTATCTCCATTTTGGAAATTCTTATTTTTATTTTGAAAGTTTCTATCTTTATTTTGAAAATTTACATTTTGAGAATTATAATTGTCCTTATTTTGCACATTACTTCTGTCTTTATTTTGCTTCTCTTTTTGTAAATTCTTTTCTTGTGATTTTTCATCTACTCTAATATTTTTATTTTCCATATTTTCAATTTTTTGCTCTTGTTTTTCAGAAATTTCCTCTATTTTTTTCTCTTCAACCTTATTTTTTGATTCTTCAGCCTTTGGAGCCTCTTTCTTTTCTTCTTTTTTGCCTATACCTAATAATTCACTTATAGTAAGTGGTTTTGTAGGCTTATTTCTATATACAATATTGTAATCTGCATTTTTGTTTCTTTCTACGAATCCTACTTGTTTATTTTTTTGTTCTTCTCTTCTTGCTTCTTTTTCCTTTTCACTTTCTGTCTTTTCATCTGTTATTATAACTTCTCTTCTTATAATAACAGGTGCTGATTTTTTTTCTACTTTTTTATTTTCTTGTTTATCCTTTACTTTTGCTTGTTCTATATTTCCACCTGCAAGAACTCTTTTTAATTCCCTTGCTTCTTTTTCAGACAAGCCACTTAAATGGTTTTTTACATCAAATCCCATTTCTTGTGCTTTTTCTATTACTTCTTTACTGGTTAAGTTTGTTTCCTTTGCTATTTCATGTATTTTTACCTTACCCAATAATTTCACCCCCATCATCAATTATCCTTAAAATTTCTTTTGAAAAATTTATATCTTTTATTCCTATTATAGCTTTATTTTCTTTTCCTGTACTGTTGCTTATTTCATTAATAGTTAATAATATTTTCATAGGAATTTTATTTTCATTACATAGTTGCTGAAAATTTTTCTTTGTTCTATCTGCTGCATCGTTTGCAACTATTACTAATTTTACTTTCTTTTTTTGTATATCTTCTTGTGTTGCCTCTGCTCCAAAAACAGCCTTACCAGCTCTTGTCGCTAGACCTAACAATCCTAATATCTTGCCCTTTGTCACTTTTACACCTCTATTATATTTCAATTATAATACACTTTTATATTATGTACTTTTCATTTCATTTCTTAAATTTTCATATAATTCTTCATCTATTTTACATTCAAACTTTTTTTCTAGTTTTTTATATCTTATAGCACTTTCTAAGCATTGTATATTATTACATACATACGCTCCTCTTCCTTGTGCTTTTCCAGTTTTGTCTACAGTTATTTGTCCATCCTTATTTTTTACAATTCTTATAAGTTCTTTTTTTAATTTTATTTCATTACAACCTATACAAGTACGTTTTGGTAAGTTTTTCAAAATCTCACGACCTTATCTATATTGTATTCTTAAATATTTCGTTTATTCTTCTTGTCCGCTATTTTACATATAATTTATTCTTTTTTCTTTTTAGTAGCACTTTTTTTAGACTTTTCTTCTACTTTTTCATCTTTTTCTGCTTTTTTAGATGATTTCTTAGTTTTCTTTTTTTCTACTCCTTCATCTTTTTCTTCGATTTTAGATGATTTCTTCGTTTTCTTTTTTTCTACCCCTTCACCTTTTTCTTCGATTTTAGATGATTTTTTAGTTTTCTTTTCTTCTATTTCTTCAACATTATCTAGCTCTTTACTAGATTTTTTAGTCTTCTTTTTTTCTTTAGGTTCATCTTCTTTATCTTTCTTTTTAGATACTTTTTTTGAATCTTCTTTATCAACATTTTTTGTAGACTTTTTTGTGGTTTTCTTAGGAGTTTCGCTTTCTTCTTTTTCAACTTCATCTTTTTCTATTACAGTTTCATTTTCTTGAACTAACTTTTCAGCTTCTTCAAGAGCTTGTTTGATTTTTTCCTCATCTATCATTTCATCATTTTCTATATTATTTTCTAACTTTTGAGCATCTTGCATTTCAGCTATTACTTGCCTAATTTGACTTTCACTCTTAATATCTATCTTCCAACCAGTAAGTTTAGCTGCTAACCTTGCATTTTGTCCAGCTTTTCCTATTGCTAAAGATAATTGATTATCTGGAACTATAACCTGAGCAAAATTTTCTTCTTCTTTTACATCTACTGCCATAACTTGAGCAGGTAATAAAGCTGATGATATATATGTTGCAGGATTTTCATTCCATTCTATTACATCTATTTTTTCTCCATTTAATTCATTTATGATATTTTGAATACGTATTCCTTTTTGACCTACACAAGAACCTACTGGATCTATGTTTGGATTTTGAGAATATACTGCAACTTTACATCTATTTCCAGGATCTCTAGATACACTTTTTATTTCAATTAAACCTTCATATATTTCAGGTATTTCCAATTCAAATAACTTTCTTACAAAATCATTATGTGCTCTTGAAATCATTACTTGGGTGCTACCCTTTAATCCTCTTTCAACATCTACTACACAAGCCCTTATTTTATCATTTACATGATAATGCTCTGTTGGAATTTGTTCTTTTACTGTCATTACACCTTCTATTCTACCTAAATCGACTATAACTACTCCTCCATCAGCCTTTTGAACTATTCCTGAAACTATTTCACCTTTTCTTTCATTAAATTCATTATATAAAAATTCTCTTGAGGCTTCCCTTATTTTTTGAATAATTACTTGTTTTGCTGTTCCTGCTGCTATTCTTCCAAAATTTCTAGGTATTAGTTCTATTTCTGCTATATCACCAATTTCCAAATTTTTATTTATTTTTTTTGCTTCATCTAATTTAATTTGTACCTTTTCATTTTCTACTTTTTTTACAACCTCTTTTTGTGCATATATATGTATTTCACCTGTTTCCTTATCCATTGTAACTTTTACATTTTCTTCTTCGCAATCAAAATTTCTTTTATATGCTGTAACTAATGCTGTTTCTATTGATTCTAGCAAATATTCTTTTTTTATTCCACTTTCCTTTTCTAGTGCATTCATTGCTTCTACAAGCTCTGTGCTATTTATCGCTGGCTCATTTACTTTATTATCTTTTTTCTTTCTCATTTTTTCTTACTCCTCCTTATTCTTCCCAATTATATTTTAATTTTATTTGTGAAATATTTTTTCTTTCTAATTCTATTACGTTTTCATTCTGTATTTCTAAATTTAATGTTTCTGGATTAAATTCTTTTAATATTCCTATATATTCTTTTTTATTCTCAATTGGTTTAAATAATTTTACCTCAATTTCTTTTCCTATACTTGCTTCTAAGTGCTTATCCTTTCTTAATATTCTTTCTACTCCAGGTGACGATACTTCTAAAAAATATTGTTCTTTTATATAATCTGCTTCATCTAATATATCATTTATTCCATCATTTACTTTTTCACAATCATTTAAGTCTACTCCATCTTGTTTGTCTATAAATATTCTTAAGAAATAGTCCTTTCCCTCTTTTATATATTGCACATCATATAATTCATAGCCTAAACTTTTAACTTTTGCTTCTATTAAGCTTTCAACTTTTGACTCTATATTTTGCAATTTTATACCTCCTTATTACGAGCTAAGGAGTGGGATTTGTTCCCACTCCTCTAGTAATTATTTATGCTATATAGTATTATATACTTATTTTATAAAAATTACAAGTATTTTATACAAAAAATGTAAACTATTAGGGACGGGGTTAAATAGTTTAGTGAATTAATATCTTATTGCAAAACATTAATATATTATTTATTTAGGAACTCCCAACTGCATAATAGCTTGTAAAAAATTTTATTTTAAGTAAAACAAGTTTTACAAAATAAAATTTTTACAAGCTATAATTTATTGGTCCCCACAATATATTCCTAAATAAATAATATATTAATGTTTTGCATTTATAATTGTATTTTTTTCACTAAACTATTTAACCCCGTCCCTAATAGTTTACATTGCATAATTAATTCCGTTTGGCCACAATTTCTTTCATATTATCTATTAAACTATCTATCTCTTTAGGTGTTACTATCATATTGTATTCCCCTACATTTAATGCTTCTTTTACTTCTTCATATTTATCATTTTGCTGTAATTTATTTAAATAATCGTTCGACTCTGCTTTTTCTTGAAGTTTATCTATAAAAATATCTATACCATCTGAGACAAGAGTTGCTAATTCTACAACTGTTGGAATTCCTATTGCTATTACTGGTATTCCCAAACTATTTTCTGTTATTTCTTTTCTATTATTTCCAACACCAGCTCCTGGTGATATTCCTGTATCTGCTATTTGTATAGTACTACTTATTCTTTCTATACTTCTTGAAGCTAACGCATCTATAACAATTAATAATTTTGGTTTTATATTTTCTACTACCCCTTTTATTATTTCTAAAGTTTCTATCCCTGTTGTTCCTAATACTCCAGGTGCTATTGCACTTACAGGTCTTGCATTTTCATCTATATATTGTGGAAGATAATTTATTATATGTCTTGTTATTTCTAAATTTTTTACAACATTTGGTCCAAGTGCATCTGGTGTTACATCCGAATTTCCTAGTCCTACAACTAATACATCTTCTTTACTTTGTATTTTATTTTCAACTAATTTTTTTATTTCTTGTGATAATACATTAGCAGCTTTTTCTATTTCCTCCTCTGTTATAATGTTAATTTTTTTTATATCCATTGTTATATAATTTCCTTTAGGTTTTCCTATAGCTTGTCCAGCTTCATCTTTTAAAACTTTCACTCTAATAATTTTAATTTTTTCATCAATTTGTTCTTCTTCAGTCTCTATTCCTTCTATTTCATTTTCAATATTGTTTGCTTTTTTATAAATATCTCGTCTTTCATCTGCTAAATCTGTCCTAAAATTTATCATCATAGGTCACATTCCTTTCTAAAATGTAAAAAATTATATTTCTTACATTATTACAACTTAAACTTTTGAAGATTACAAATTTTTGTAATCTTTATTCCTATTATTTACAATTTTTATTATTTTTAAACTCATTATAAAATAAGGAATTCTTTACCATTAAAGTAAAAAATTCCTTATTTAGCATTCTTTGAAATAGGATACTTTTCGTAGCAATACTGAACTACAGCTTATAAACCATTCGAACCCTTTCTTCCACCATACTCAAAAACTCAGAATTTGTAATCTTGTGTTTCTCTTCTATTCTTGTATAGCCGAAAATATTCTTAATTTTTTCTCTACTATCTTTATAAGAACATACTATTTCAATTGCATTTCTGATATTTCTTTCCACTCTATAAGGTTCTGTATGATTTACTTCAGCTACATATGGATATAGTTGCTTAGTAATAGACCGTGCTTTTTCTGGATTTTCAATTCTAAACATTATCGCATCAATTATATATCCATACCCTTTACATCTGGTAGGCATTCCTATATTATGCAATAATTCTACTATACCATCTCTAATATCGCTCTTTGATTCATTTTTCCGCTGTCCTACAGTAAATTCATCACCTTTTACTACATCGTCTGGAACATTAACAACTTTATAGTTAATTCTTTCTCCAAGTACTTTTTCAGACAAATTTACCAACTTTTTTACATACTCTTCCTCCAAAAGCAATACTACGTACCCCATAATATTTCCTCCTAATTAGATTGAAATAATTAATATGTATATATGTTACGTTCACCATTGTAGCATACTTTATAATATTTGTAAAGTTTTATTGCAATAACTTCTTTATATTACATTATGCAAAAGGGATTCTACTTAGTGTAGAACCCCTTTTCGTCACGGTTAGTATGAGTTATATAGATTTATAGATTAGAAATCCTAATTTTATCAGCTAGCAAAGCTATGAACTCCGAATTTGTGGCTTTCTTTGACTCTTTAGATACAGTATAGCCAAAAATATCACTAATAACTTGAAAATTTTCTCTATCCCACGCAACTTCAATTGCATGTCTAATTGCCCTCTCTACCCTTGAGCTAGTTGTTTGATAGTTCCGAGCAATAGTAGGATATAACTCCTTAGTCACATGCTCGATAATATTCAAATCTTTTACAGCAAGAATTATTGCATCCCTTAAATATTTGTATCCCATTATATGGGCAGGAACACCAACTTTGTGCAAAAGATTTGTTGTAGCATACATAATTGCATCGTCTGAATTCTCCATACACTTTTGCTTTTCAGCTTTTTTCTCGTTAGTCATGGTTTTCACTTGTTCAATACCGCCTTCTACTGTAACATTAAGGCCTTTCAACACTTTCACTTTGTCGTTAAAATCGCTTTTGTTCATTGCACTAATTACTTGCAAAAGACTCTCTGAACTTTCTTCATCCACTAACCATACAACATAATCCCGCATTTCTTCCTCCTAATTAGAAACCAGATATTTTATGTTTACAAGTTACGTTATCATTATATTATATTTTATAACTTTTGTAAAGTCTTTTCACTTATTTTCTAACTAATATGCAAATATAAATTGTTTTTATTATGAACAATATCTACATAAAATACTCTCTAATCCAATATTTAAATCAATCTTTCCTATTTTATAGTTACTGTCTAAATTTATAAGTTCTTCTATAATACTTCTTAATTCGTTTTCTTTAAAGTAATTAGCCTGCATTTTATATTTACTTGTTAAAAACATTTGATTTGGCTTTAATCCTAAGCTTTCAGCTAAATTTTTATTAAATCTCTCACTTAATTTTACAATATACAATTTTTTAAAATGATTATACAAAGTAATCAAGATTTTTTGTATTGGTTCTTTTGAATATAACAAATTATTTAATACATTTAAAGCTTCTTTTGTATTTTTCTTTCCTAAACTGTCTGTTAAATCAAATATAACACTATCTATTTTTCTTATACATAACAAATCTATATCTTGTTTTTTAATAGTACCATTTTCTCCTGCATATTCTATCAACTTTCTTACTTCGTTAATTAACTCTTGCATATTAGTTCCACAACATTCTATAAAATACTTTAATGTGGCATCATCTACATTTACTTTATAACTATTACATATTGTTTTTATATTAGTTATTATTTGTGGCAATTTTAATTCTTCAAAATTTTTAATTTCCCCTATTTTTTCAATTGTAGAATATAAAGAATTTTTGTTAACTTCTTGTTCTATAAAAACTAAATCTACACATTCATTTATTACATTATTATTTTCCTCTATATATTTTGATATTTTATCAACTAACTCTTGATTTTGTTGTACTTTCTTTCTCCCATCTTTTTTAAATAGATTTGTATCTCTTGCTATTATAAGTTTTTTATCATATCCAAATGCTGGTGTATCTATATCTGATATTAATTCTGTTACATTATTGCTATCTATTTTTATAAAATTAATCCCTACTTTTAATTCTTTAAAGTTTTTCTTTATTTTTTTTACATAGTTTTCCAACAAATAGGTTTCCTCGCCATATAATAAATAAACCATACTTTTCTCCCTCTAAACTATTAGGGACGGGGTTAAATAGTTTAGCAAAAATATTTATTCTATTTGCAAAACAATAATATTCAATTTTACTTAATTTTGCTAAACTATTTAACCCCGTCCCTAATAGTTTAATTATAATTTCTGTGAAAACTTTGCAGAATGAGCATGACAAATTGCAGCAGCCATGCTATCTGTTGTATCATCCAATTTTGGTAAATTGTCTACATTTAAAATAGTTTTTACCATTTTTTGAACTTGAATTTTGTCAGCCCTTCCATATCCAACAACTGCCTGTTTTATTTGAAGTGGAGTATACTCATATGTTGGTACATTTTTTTTACAACCAGTAACTAATATAACTCCCCTTGCTTGTGCAACATTTATAGCTGTTTTAGCATTATTGTTAAAAAACAATTCCTCTACTGATATTGCATCTGGTTTATAAGTGTCTATTATCCCCTCTAAGTCATTATTTAGCTTTAATAATCTTAACGGAAATGACTCACCTGCTTTTGTTAATACCGCACCAGATGTTACTAAATTAAACTTATTACCTTTGTAATCTATTATACTATAACCTGTTATTGCAAAACCTGGATCTATTCCTAATATTCTCATTTTTTATTTCCTCTATTTATTTCATACTATATATTTTAATTTTTTCATACTATAAAACTAATAATTACATTACTTTTTATCTATTATTATTTATCCTCTTTATTTTATATTACCATATATTATATCAACTTTCGTCTTTCCCTAAAATCCGGATTTTTAGAACCGTCCCCAAACTTCCCACACTCCATGCTTGCATAAATGCTCCTCTAGCTTCATATGGTGATTTTGAATCGTATAATTCAGATATTCCTCCAACGGTTTTTCCATTTTCTGCCTCTTTTATAAATGTATTTCTGACACTTTCAATAAAACTTTTATATTTACTTTCTAACTCTTGCTTTTTTTGTTTGTCTTTTTCTGCTTCAACTATTTTCTTAAAAGCATCATTATATGGACCTAAAAGCCATGGCCAAGTGACACCTTGATGATAACTCATATCTCTTCTAAATGAGTCTCCCTCATATGTTTCTATATAGTTTTCTTCTCCTTTGGCTAAAGTTTTTAATCCATAATTATTTAATAGCTTTTTACTGACTGTATCAAACATCTCCTTAGCAATTTCTGATTCTGGATTTAAAATTGGGTATGTAAGAGAAAGTGCAAATAATTGATTTGGTCTTATTTTCGAATCTCCTAATACATCATACAAACATTTTCTTTTTTTGTTATAAAATTTTTCTTCAAACGTTTTTTGACATTTTATTGCTAACTTTCTATACTTTTCTGCCTTTGCCTTTGTTTCGAACTTAGTAGTTAATTTTTCCATTATTTTTAAAGCATTATACCATAAACTGTTTATCTCTACTACTTTTCCATTTCTTGGTGTTACTGCATAATCATTTATTTTTACATCCATCCATGTATTTTGAGTATTAGCAGTTCCTGAGACTATTAGTCCATCATCATCTAAATATATATTATTATTGTCTAGGTCAATTCCAGATTTGTATTGCTCTATTATGTTTTTTAACACTTCATAAATATTATCTTTTATAAATTGCTCATCTTTTGTATAATTAATATACTTTTGTACTTGCTCAAATAATAGCAAACTACTATCAACACTATTATATAATGGCTTATTGTCATATTCTGAAAATCCATTTGGAACTAGTCCACATTTTACTTTTTTTATACATGTAAGCAATACTTCTTTTGCTATATCAAATCGTTTTGTTATTAATAAAAGACCTTCAAATGCAATAAGAGTATCTCTTCCCCAATCTAAGAACCATGGGAAACCTGCTAAAATAGTATGTAATTTAAAGCTTGGTCGATATGCTATAAAATTGTCTGTTGCAATTATATAGTCTCTTATCCTTTTCCTCGTTTCTTCATCAATACCACTTTTAACAATCTTAGATTGTTTTATAAGTGTATCTATTCTATTTATTTCGTTATTTATTACTTCTTGTGCATCTATTTTTCCAATGTTTTTTTCAATGCTAGCAACATACGTAATATTTTTCTCTACATTTTCATTTATGTCTATTTCATATCTTCCTGGTATAAGATGATTTTCTTCAGGATTAAAACCTCTTTTTTCCTCCTCTATGTAAAACATATTTTTGAAACTATCATTCTCATGCTCTATATAATTTCCTTCAGATGTTTTCATATATATAGGTCTATCTTCATTTGAATCCACTACAATCTTTACTTTTTGCTTGTCTATCTCTTGTCTCATAATAAATTCATGGTTATAACTTTCTGAATGGAAATCTCTAAAATTAATTAAAGGAGTTATTATAAGCTTTACTTTATGATTTTTATTAAACACTTTATACAATATTGCTACTGTGTTTTTTCCGTATACCATACAAATATATTTTTTTATTATTACATCTTCTACTTTATATGTAAAAATTGGTATATACTCTTTTTCGAAACTTTCTAAATATTTGTAACCATCAGAGACATAATTTTTACAGATATTTGTATATAAATTATACTTTTTTCCATCTATTTCTATACTCTCATCTACTTTTGAAAGAATTAAATGTCTTTGTGCTGGTGGCATAAATGGTGCTACTAAAAGACCATGATACCTTCTCGTATTTGCACCTATTATTGTTGAACTTGCATATCCACCTATTCCATTGGTTACAATCCATTCTTTTTTTAAACTATTCTCCAACTTCAAATTATCATTTGTATATTTCATTTTCTTCCACCTACATCTTAATTTTATTTCATTTCTAGCATGAGCTCTTATTATTTACTATGCTTTGCTGGTCTTCCCACTCTAACTGACTTTGGCTTGTATGGTTTTGCTCCATTCTCTGTTTTATTTTGTATAGTAGTACTCTCTGCTAGTTTTTTGTTAACACTTTTTATTTTTTCTAGTTCCTTTTGCTTCTTTTCTTTTTCTCTAACATCTGCACTTTCTTTTATTGAAACTATTCTCTCCTTATATTTTTCAACAAATTTACTTTCTTTTTTGTCCTTAGATAACCTTTTGGCACTTGGCTTTAATTTTTTGCCCGTAGTCTGCTTCAATTTTTTCTTTGACTCTTTAGCCTTAGAATCTAACATTATATATTGTGTGTCGTTTTGCATATCTCTAAATTTTAAATCTTCACAAACTAATTCTATTATTGAAAGCCCTATAGCTTCTGGATTATGCCTTATATATTCTCCATCTATATATGATAAGTTTCTTTGTATTAATTTTACACCCAATTGCTTTACATTTTCAGTATCTTGCTCTACTAAGTCTTGACCATCTTTATTATATTTTCTAACAAATTCTGGTACTATTTCTCCTGTATCATAAATACAATAATCTAATATTCCCTTTCCAGCATGTTCTACTATAGCTCTTATATGATCTGACAATGAATAATTATCTGTTTGACCTGGTTCTGTCATTATATTGCTTACATATATTTTAAAACCTTTATTTTCCTTTATTGCTTTAGCAACACCCTTTACTAATAAATTTGGTATTACATTTGTATACAAACTTCCAGGTCCTATTACAATTGCATCCGCTTTTTGTATTGCCTCTATAACTCCAGGGGCAGGTTTGCAGTTTGATGGATTTATAAAAATTCTGTTAATTTTACTAACTTTTTCTTCTACTATTTCTCTTATACTACTTTTATTTTCTATAACAGTTCCATCATCTAACTCTGCACAAATATTTATTGCCTCTAATGTAACTGGCAAGACTTTTCCTGTAATATTTAAAACATTTCTAGCTTGTTCTATTGATGAAGAAAAATCTCCACATATTTCTTTCATAGCTAACAAATATATATCACCAAATGATAATGACTTCAATCTTCCATTTTCAAATTTGTAGTTCATTACTGCATCCATTACTGCCTCGTTTGAAGATAGTGAAACAAAACTCTCTTTTATGTCTTCCAATGGTAGCAACTCTAATTCTTTTCTAGATATTGATTCTTTTTCTCCATAATCTGAAACAGTAACTATTGCAGTTATATTGTTAGTATAATTTTTTAATCCTTTCAATACAGAATTTAAACCTGTTCCTCCACCTATTACGACTATATTCGGTCCTTCATCATAAACCTTTTTATTAAATATTAATGATTTTACTTGTCCTTCTTTAGATTCTTCTCTCGTATCAGTTTCTTCTACTAATATTTCTAGTGTTCTTCTTTGTATGTAAACTATTCCTATTACAATCATTACTGCACCAACAACAAATGGAACTATTATCTTTACTAAGTCCATAAATGGATCTTTTAATTCCTTATGTACTAATAAATACGACATTCCATAGCAGGCTAACACTACGCCAACTAATATCAAAAGAATCCATCTTTTCATTTTTGTACTTGATTTAAACCATTTAAAAAAGCCTTTCATATTTCCTCCTCATTTCTTTCTAAGTTTTATATTATATTTTTTTAGCTTGTTATATTAATTTCTGATAATTTTTTATTCCCCAACAATTTCTATTTCCAATTCAATAACTTTTCCGTATTTTTCATATATTACTTTTATTACATATTCTATTAAATTTAAAACATCTTCTGCTGTTGCTTCTCCTGTGTTTACTATAAATCCTGCATGCTTTTTTGAGACTTGTGCTCCACCTATTGTGTAACCCTTTAAACCTGCTTCATCTATTAGCTGAGCTGTTATATAGTTTGTACCTCTTTTAAACGTACTTCCAGCACTTGGCATATCTATAGGTTGTTTTTCTTTTCTCAAACTTTGATAATTATTTATTTTTTCTAGTATTTCTTCTTTGTTTCCCTTTTGTAATTTTATTGTTCCAGATACAATAATTTCATTTGTACTTATAAATCTGCTATGTCTATAAGAAAAGTCTATTTCATCATTTTTCAAGCTTTTTAAACTTCCATCTGAATCCATAAAAGTTACATCTTGAATTATTTCTTTAAATTCTTTTCCATATGCACCTGCATTCATTCTAATAGCTCCACCTATTGTTCCAGGTATTCCACTTGCAAATTCAAAACCTTGTATCTCTAAATCTGCTAATTTTCTTGCAAGCATTCCTAATTTTACACCTGCTCCTAAATTTATTAATACTGTCCCATCATCTTCATAATTTACTTCTATTTGATCAAGATTAATATTTATTGTTATTCCCCTTATTCCATTATCTTTTACTAATAAATTACTTCCATTTCCTGTTACAGTAAGTGGTATATTATTTTCTTTTGTGAATTTTACTATCCACCTTAAATCTTCAATACTTCTTACCTGTATATAATAATCTGCTTTTCCTCCTATTTTAAATGATGTATGCTTCTTCATGTCTTCATTTTTGTATATATTAGAGTTTTTAAGGTTCAATTTTAATTGTTCTGATATATTCAATATAAAATTCCTCCTTTAATATATTTATTCTAATATATTTTTATTTTGTATATTTTATCATTATTTTTTTAATTTTACAATATCTATTTTAAAGTATACATAACTATGTGTAAAATATTAATATATTATTTATTTAGTAACTCCCAACTGCATAATAGCTTGTAAAAAAATTTTATAAATAAAATTTTTTACAATCTATAATTTGTTGGTCCCCACAAAATGTTACTAAATAAATAATATATTAATATTTTACATAATAATTTATAAAAAAATTGCCTATTAAAATTAGGCAATTTTCTTATTTATAATTCCATTTGTGTTCCTAAAAAGCTTGCTGCTGACTGAACTACTTTTTTCTCAACTTCTGACATTTTGGTGTTTGCATCTTTTGATAGCAGTATTACACTACCTATAACATCACCTTCTGATATAATTGGATATACAACTTGAGAATTATTTCTTCTTTCTTTATTATCATTTTCAGTTACTGGTATTGCAACATCATTGTTATCCTTACTTATATATGCTTCTTTTTCTTCCATTATTTTTTCTAAATCTTTACTTATACTTTGTTCTAAGTATTCCTTTTTTGAAGCACCAGATACCGCAATTACTGTATCTTTATCCGTTATACATGCTATATGACCTGTTGTTTTTGCAAGTGTTTCTGCATATTCAGTAGCAAATTCTGAAAGTTCTCCTATTGGAGAATATTTCTTTAAAATTACTTGACCTTCTTTATCTGTAAAAATTTCAAGTGGGTCTCCTTCTTTTATACGAAGTGTTTTTCTAATTTCCTTTGGAATTACAATTCTACCCAAATCATCTATTCTTCTTACAACACCTGTTGCTTTCATAGTTTTCCTCCTTTATTGTTTATGTCTACTCTTATTATTACAATTGAGGAGAAAAATATACATTTTTAGTTTTATTATTTATAACTTTTTATAATTCATTTTTTAAAATATTATTGTAACTCCATACTTTTTAGAGAAATTTAGCCAAATATTATTAATCTAAACATTAGCACTTGTATTATACTCTTTTTCTGGATTATATATATGTAAAATATTTCCAAGTTCTGTAGAAAATTCTTGTAACATTACTATTCTAATTGTATTTTCTTTTCCTTCTATATAGTTATCTATTAATTGCTTTAACTTTTCCATATTTTCTACTTCTGATTTTAGTTGTTTTGTATATTTTTTTGCTCTATCTGCTAGCATTTCTTTTATTGTTACTATATCTTCATTACTTGCACAAGATATTCTTTGGAACATCTGAAATCCTTCATAATATTTAAATATAGGAAATTTAGTACATTCCTTAGCAAATTTATCATAAAATACTTCCATTTTCATTGGAATATTCTTAAATATGTCTTCCGCCTTTTCCTTATACATTTTTTCTTTTAATTTTTCATTTATTCCCTCAAAATAAGTTACTATTTCAGTCATTTCTGATCCAACGTCATCTACAGATATAGTGTCCAATTCTTCTTCAACATTATCACAATATTTTGCATCTAAACATGCTAAATTCAAACCATTTAAAAATATGCTTTTTATTGTTTTCATATCATAATTTATTAATTTTCTATTTATAAAGTAGCTAAAATATGCGAATAATTTTACTATTTCTATTGGTTTTATTTTTCCGTTTTTTACATCATTTATTACTTCTTCAATAACTTTATCAAATTGATCATCTGCTATTTTCCAATATTCTTCTGTAAGTAATCTTTTGTAGCCTGGGAGTTTATCTGTGTCTATTGTGTTTATTATAACTTCCATATCATTTTTAAATGCCTTCATATCAAAAATACGCGTACGTACGTAAATTTCAATAAATTTAAAAAATCTATATTCTGCTTTAAAATTATAATAATAGTTGTTATCAAACTCTTTTATATAAAATTGCCTATTATCCATAAATACTCTTGATGATACTAAAATAGCCTTATATTCCTCATTACTATTAATATTTATAAATTTATCCTTTGTAATTTTACCAGCTTTTATTTCAAAAGAAACCGCTATTGTAAATATTAGCATAGTTTGCATTACTCTATGATTTGTGTTTGGATATGCTTTATTTACCATATCAAAAATTTTTTTAAAATCATTTAATGCATGCTTTAAAATTCTTAAATTTCGTGTACCACTTTTATTAAATGTTGATATTATTAAATTTGTATTTTCTCTTAAAAATCTTATTAAATCTGGATATTTCTCATATCTCATTAAAAGTCCACTAATTATATAATTAAATTCTGGTGCATACTCAAAAGTTTCTCCAATTAGCTTTTCTTTTATTCTTTCATAATCATTTGCTTTATCAAAAACGTATTCTATAGTATCTCTTATTCTTTCAACCATTGGTTTATCCGTTTTTTGCATTAAGTTGCCTTCTTTATCCAAAAGATATGTTGCTATAAATGTTTTCATTTCAAGATTACTACTTTTTAATTTTGTAGATAATTCTTTTTCATTACATATAATTATAGTTTTTATATGGTCATGCTCCACAAAGTTATTAATATAACCTAAAATATCTATAACATCTACATTCGCTCTTTCTAGGTCATCAAAACATAAAACTTTATCGTCTGTTGAAAAGAAATCTGCATAGTCTATTTTATCTCCATTTTGCGTAACACCAAAGAAATTGGCCATATCCAAACCGGTTTTTGCGTATTCAGGTATATTACTTTGTCCATTTGCCGTCATAAATTTTTTTAGGTTTTTATCCATTAACTGAGTAGTTTCTATGAATATCTTTTTACTTATTTCTTCTAAGTTAGAAATCCCATATAAAGACATATAAATAGTAGTGTATTTTTTACCATTTAATGTCATTGATTCTATTTTATTTCTTATTTTATGATTCCAAAAATAAGTTTTCCCACTTCCCCATTCACCATTTATCATAATGGCATAGTCTGTATAATCCGCTCTAATATAGTCTAATATACTTTCTACTAATTCTTCCATATGTTCTTTCCTTTCTCTTTTGATAATTAATTTTTCTTATAACAATATAATCATTTAAAAATCGAATATTGCTCTAACTTTATGTTTTCAATAAAAAATCTTTTGCTAAAGTTAGCACTAATATTTTTTTAACGTTTGCTTCTCTTAGTAACTTGGCACATTCATTTACTGTACTTCCTGTTGTATATATATCATCAAAAATAACAACACTTTTGTTGCTTAACATCTGCTCATTTTGCAATTTATATACTCCTTTTACATTTTTAATTCTCTGCCTTTTAGTTAAACTACTTTGTGCTACTGTGTTTTTTTGTTTAACTAAACAATTTGGTATATATTGCAAATTTTCTATGTTTTTTGCTACTTTTTTTGCTATAATTTCACTTTGATTATAGCCTCTTTTTCTCTTTCTTTTTATATGTATTGGTACTGGAGTTATTATATCATAACTTTTTAAAAATCTACATATTTTTTCATTTTTTAATATAAAGTTCACAAAAGTTTCATTTAAATAACTTTTTTCTTTAAATTTATATTCAATAATTTTCTTCCTTACCATTCCTTCATATTTAAATAAGTATATATGATTGTCAAAATATTTATCTTTATATTTTACAATATTCAATTTTTCTGTATCAGACTTTAATTCTTTATCTATATATTTAGGATAAAAAATATCGCTTATACTATTCAATTTTGGAATTTCTACTTTGGAAATTATAGTATTTATATTTTCTTCTATTTTATTGATTTTTTGATCTAGACTATTTATAATTGAATCTTCTATTGAATCTTCTTTAATCTCATTTCTTATGATTAAATTTTGCATTTTAGGGAAAATTTTTTTAAGAATTTGCACTAACATATACTGTACCACCTTATTTTTGAAAAAAATTTTGAAAAAATACACATACTTTCGTATGTGTATTTATATTAACATATTATGTCTAGTTTTTCAATATAAATATATGTCATTTTATTTTCATCACATTCTAAGGCTGTCCCAAATTGACCCATTTGGGACAATTGGGGACTGTCCCCAACTGCTCAATTTATATTTAAGACCTGTATTTCTTTTCTTGTTATCCGCATTTTTTATCATATACTGCACCAAATTAGCATTACCAATTATAATTAACATTTCTTTAGCTCTCGTCATGCCTGTATATAGCAAATTTCTAGTAAGAAGCTGTGGTGATGTTTGTGGTACAACCATTATTGCAACATCAAATTCACTTCCTTGTGCTTTATGTATTGTAATTGCATAAGCGTGCTCTATTTGGTCCATTTCTGAATATTGATAGTTTGCTACTTTGTCATCATCAAATTTTATGGTAATTATTTTTTCTTCTTCATCTATTGCTTCAATTACTCCTAATTCTCCATTAAATATTCCTGAACCATTTTCATATTTTCCATCTATTTCTTTTTCCCAAAAAATGTCATAATTATTTTTTGTTTGCATTACTCTATCGTTTTCTCTAAATATAACATCTCCAAAAGCTTTTTCATTTAATATTGAAGGTGGATTCAAGTTTTCTTGTAATATTTTATTTAGCTCTTTCGTTCCCAATTTTCCTTTTTTAGTTGGAGTTAAAACTTGAATGTTTTTAAAGAAATCATAATTTCCATAGTTTTTTAATCTTTCTTTACATAATGATATTATGTTATATAATATTTTGTCTTGGTTTGTTTCATTTATATAGAAGAAATCTTGTTTTAAGTCCTGCTGGTTTATCTTTTCTTCATCATCTAAATTTTCTTCATTATTAGATTTTGATTTTTGATTTTCATCATTAAGATTAACTACTTGCTTGTCATTACTAGATAGAAAAGGTTGTCCTTCATTTACTCTGTGTGCATTTAATATTATTTTACTTTTAGCTGCTTGTCTAAAAATTTTGTTTAATACTATTGTTGATATTTCTTCTGAATGAATTAAGTCTTTTAGTACTGCTCCTGGCCCTACAGATGGTAATTGATCTATATCTCCAACTAATACTAATTTTGTTCCTTGATATAATGCTTTTGATAAATAATTCATTAGAAATATATCTACCATTGACATTTCGTCTACTATAACTACGTCTGCATCTAATGGTGCTACTTCATATTCTTTATTATTAAACATTCCCTGGTCTGATTCAAATTTTCCTATTTCTAATAATCTATGTAATGTTTTGGCTTCTTCTCCTGTTGTTTCTGTCATACGTTTGGCTGCTCTTCCAGTAGGTGCGCATAAAACTACTTTTTTACCATTTCTTTTATACATATCTATAATGCTTTTTATTATTGTTGTTTTTCCTGTACCAGGTCCACCAGTAATTATGCATACATTGTTTTCATTTACACTTTCTATTGCCTCTTTTTGTTTTTCTGAAAGTTCTATATCTGAATGCTCTTCTATTAGTTTTAATTCTTTTTTTACATTGTTTATTTTTTTGATATTTTTACTTTTGTTTAAAATCTTTATTTTATCTGCTACATTTTCTTCTGCCTTGTAAAAAGCAGATAAATATATCCATTTTTCCTCTTTGTTTTCGTTTGTTACATCTTTTATCTCTTTGTCTTCATGTATTCTATTTTCTTCACTCTCACTTTCTATATTTTTATTTTCTTCATTTTTTATTTTTCTTACTTCTTCTACTATATCTCCTTTTACTTTAAGCTCGATTATATTTTCTTCTATGTCTTCATTTTCTACTGACAATAATGCTTTGCAAAAATCTATTAAATTTTCTAACAGTACACAACAATGACCATTGTATGATGCACACATTAAGGCATATTTTATTCCACTTTTTACTCTTTTTTCATTATTATATGGAAGTCCTAAATCCATTGCCATTTTATCTATTTTTTTGAAGTCAACATTATTAGCCACATCAACTAATATATATGGATTTGCTTCTATTTCTTCTATCGCATTTGCTCCCAATGCTTTATATACATTTTTTGCATTTTGAACACCAATTCCAAATTTTTCTAAAAAGCCTACTATTTGCCACAATTCCCAATTTTCTACAAAGGTTTCTGATATTTGTGTTGCCTTATCTATTGTTATTCCTTTAATATTTGCAAGCCTTCTTGGTTCAAATTTTAAAACATGAATAGTTTCTTCCCCAAACTCCTTTATTATCCTTTTAGCAGTAGCAGGTCCTACTCCTTTTATAGTTCCATTTGCTAAATATCTTTCTAAGGCTCCTAACGTCTCAGGCATAAGTTTTTCAAATGTATTTACTTTAAACTGTTCACCATAATCTTGGTGTACTACAAAGTTACCTTCTAATTTTAAAGTATCTCCAACATTAATAAAAGGTAAATAACCTACTATTACTGTATCTCCATCTTGCGTTTCAAATTCTGCTACAGTATAACTATTTACCTCGTTTTGATAAATTATATCTTTAACTTCGCCTTTAATTTCCAAAAAATGTCCTCTTTTCTTTACAAATTTGTTCTTATTTTTAATTTCATTCTTTCTTTCAAATTTTCTCTTATTTTATCAAAAAAGAAATGTTTTTACAACATTTCTTTTTAATAATCTATACATTTTTTATTCCTTCTATTATTTCTTTACATTCTCTCCAGTTTGTAACTTTTATACAACTATAATCTTTACTTAATTTTTCTAAAATCTCTTTTGTATCATCTGTAGAATTTAAATCTGTCACTATTATATCTTTTACATTTTCTTCTTTACCATATAAAATTCTAAAAAGTATCGAACGTATAAAACCTTCTATTCTGTTTTCTTGATTTTTTACTGCTATTATAAAATAAATTCCTTCCGACTTTAAACTCGTATGTATACATATACTTAATATTGCCTTAGCTAGCTCTATTGTACCATAAATTGCCATTGTCCAGAGTATTGCATTTAATATAAAATCTCCCATATATATGCCCCCTAATACCATATAATATGATAGATTTTATTGGACGGTTCCATTTTTAAACTCTCTTATAAAGTTTTTATACCGCCCTTAAATTTCCAACTTTTAGAACCACCTTAAAAGTTTTATCTTTCTTCTTCATCATGCTCTTTTCTTAAATTTAAAATGTTAGATAATCTATTATAAATTTGTTCATGTATATCTTCTATTGTTCTTAATTTACCATTTTGAACACAATCTATTTGGTACCAGCCATATTTTTTTGCTACTTCTAGAGCTGCACTATGTGCATCTCTTAAATGATTTTCATCACTTTCATGAATATCTTTTTGAGCTGTATGTGAAAATTTATTTTCTCTATCTTTTATTAATTCTAATGCTGTTTCTACAGGCATATTTAAGAAAAATACTTCCGTTGGTTTTGGAAGACCATATAAGTTAAATTCAAAGTCTAATAGCCAATCTAAAAACTTTTCTCTTTCTTGCTTATCATCTATTTTTCCAGCTTGATGTACCATGTTTGCTGTTGTATATCTATCAGCTAGTATTATTCCTCCATTTTTATAATATTCTTCAAAATCTTTTTTATATGTTGCATATCTATCTACTGCATAAAAAGTTGAAGCTATATATGGGCTTATTTGTTTTGCATTTTTTCCAAATTCTCCTGATAAATACATTTTTACTAGAGCTGAACTTGGTGAATCGTAATTTGGAAAACTCATAACCCTATAATCTATTTTTTGCTTATCTAAACTTCCTTTTAATAATTCAAATTGAGTTTGCTTTCCACTTCCATCTGTTCCATCAATAACAAATAATTTCCCCATATTTTTTACTTCCTTTCTTACAATTTTATACTGTTTATATACTTATAAAATTTTCAATTAATATTTTATTTTCTTATTTCCATTCCTTGTTTTTCTATTGCTTGTATAATCTTGTTCAATATATCATTTATCTCATCATCTGTCAATGTTCTGTCTTGAGCTTCAAACTCTAGAGAATATGCTATGCTTTTCTTTCCTTTTTCTACATTTTCTCCTGTATAAACATCAAATACATCTGTACTCTTAAGCAAGTTTCCAGAAGCTTTTTTTATTACTTTTGCTATTTCTTCTGAGGCTAAATTTTTATCTGCAATAACTGCTAAATCTTTCTTTATACTTGGGAATTTTGATATCTCTTTATATTTCATTTTTCCTGTTTTTATTTCTAGCAATATATCTAAATTAATTTCCATTACATATACAGGTTCTTTTGAAACCGTTGGATGCAATCTTCCAATTATTCCTACTTGTTTACCATTTACTACTATTTGTGCCGTTTGACCTGGATGAAATTCTTGAGAAATATTACCTGCCACAAAACTATATCTATTTTCATATCCTAAATAATTTAATAATTCTTCTGTAATACCTTTAATTATATAAAAATCTACTTGTTTCCTGTTGTCTACACCTAAATAATATTCACCTGACATTAATACACATAATTTTGAGTCCTCTCCATATTCTCCATTTTTCTTATAAAAACCTTTACCTATTTCAAAAATTGAAACATCTTTTACATTATGTGCTTTATTATATTCGTATATTTTTAATAATGATGGTATCATACTATATCTTAATGTATTTCTTTCTTCTGTCATTGGGTCTAATAATTTTACTATTTCAAACTCGTCTAATGTAAATTTAGAAGCTTCTTTATCATTTACAAGTATATATGAAAGTGTTTCATTTAATCCTAATGAAATCATTTTATTTCTTATTTCTCTTGGAACTTTATTGTAACTTCCTTGTCTTACTGGAAGAAGTGGTAATTTTCCTTCTATATTATCTACACCATAAATACGTCCTACTTCTTCTATTAAATCTTCTTTTATACTTATATCTAACCTTCTTGTAGGTACATATACCTTTATATTTTTTCCTTCTTCTTTGTATTTGAAACCTAACTTTCTAAATGCCTCTAATACTTCTTTTTCAGGTACTTCTAGCCCTAAAAGATTATTTATGTCTTCGTATGTTATACTAATTTCTTTATCTTCTTTACTTGTTGTATCGTATTTTGCAAGTCCTGTAACAACTTTTGCATCCGCATATTTTTCTAGTAAATTACAAGATCTTTCTATTGCCATGTATGTTCTTACTGGATCTAATCCTTTTTCAAACCTTGAACTTGCTTCACTTCTTAATATTTTCTTTGATGTTTGCCTTATTTTTACTGGATTGAATATTGCTGATTCTATAATTATATTTTTAGTAGTTTCTTCAATTTCTGTATCTAAACCACCCATAACACCAGCTAAACCTATTGCCTTTGTTCCATCAGAAATAACAATATCATCTTCAGATAAAGTTCTTTCTATATTATCTAATGTTGTTAGTTTTTCTCCCTCTTTTGCCATTCTTACTTCTATTTTTCCTTTTAGAGTGTCTGCATCATAGTAATGTAGTGGTTGACCTGTTTCTAGCATAACATAGTTACTAATGTCTACTACATTATTTATTGGTCTTATTCCTGATGCAATTAATCTATTTTTTATAAATGCTGGGCTTTCTTTAATACTTACATTTTCTACTCTTTTTGCTAAAAACAATTCACAATTTTCAGTATTTATTTCTAATTTGAAGCTTTTATTTATATCCTCTCCATCTTCTTTATGTGATGTTTCTATTTCTTTAACAGGCTTATCATATATTGCTCCAAGTTCATACGCCATTCCTAAAATACTTAATAAATCTCCACGATTTGCAGTTAGTTCAAAATCTATTACTCCATCATCCATTTCCATAAACTTTAATGGATCTCCTCCAACTGGTGCATCTTCTGGCAATTCATGTATTCCATCTCTATCTGCATCTGTTAAAAACTTATTTTCTAATCCTAACTCTGCAATAGAGCATAACATACCATTAGATTCCTGACCTCTTATATTTCCCTTTTTTATTTTAAAATCTCCTGGAAGCTCTGCACCAACTAATGCAACTATAACTTTCAATCCTTTTCTAACATTTGGTGCACCACAAACTATTTGCAATATTTCATTTCCAACATCTACTTTGCATACATGTAAGTGATCTGAATCTGGATGCATTTCACATTCTTTTACTTCTCCTATTATTAAGTTTGTTGCATTTATTAATTTTCCACAAGAATCATATTCATTTCCTACTCTAGTCATATCATCCGCAATTTTCTTTATATCATCATCTATATCCACATAATCTTTCACAAAATTTGTACTTAATTTCATTTTTATTTCCTTTCCATACTAAAAAGTATTTAAAATTAGATTTATTTTATATACTACAAAATGCTTCTAGTTACAGCAAGCGTCATTTTTTTCTATAACAATTAGAATATTAAATAATTCTAATCTTTTCTATCAAATTGTTTTAAAAATCTTACATCATTTGTATATAAATAACGAATGTCTGTAATTCCGTATTTGAACATTGCTAAACGATCTAAACCTGTACCAAACGCAAATCCAGTATACTTTTCTGGATCATAACCATTCATTTTTAATACATTTGGATGTACCATTCCTGAACCTAATACTTCAATCCAGCCTGTTTGCTTACATAGGTTACAGCCTTTTCCTCCACACTTAAAGCAACTTACATCTACCTCATAAGATGGTTCTGTAAATGGGAAATAACTTGGTCTAAATCTTAATTTTGAATTTTCTCCTAACATTTTTTTAACAAATATTTCTAAAGTACCTTTTAAATCTGCTAAAGAAATATTTTTATCTATTACTAACCCTTCCACTTGACCAAATTGATGTGAATGTGTTGCATCATCATCTCTTCTGTATGTTTTTCCTGGACATATAACTCTTATTGGCGTTTTTTCTTCATTTGCCATCATTACTCTTGCTTGAACAGCTGAAGTCTGCGTTCTTAATAAATACTCTGGTGAAACATAAAAACTATCTTGCATATCTCTTGCAGGATGACCCTTTGGAAGGTTTAATCTTTCAAAACAATACTCATCTGTTTCTAATTCTGGACCATCTACTACATCATACCCCATTGAAACAAATAAATCTTCTATTTCTTCAATTATTCTGTTTACTGGATGCTTACTTCCTGTTTTTATTTTTGTTCCTGGAAGTGTTATATCTATTTTTTCTTCCTCTAATTTTTTTGTTAATTCTTCAGTTCGATACTGTTCTTCTTTTTCTTCTATTAGTTTTTCTAACTCATCTCTAACGACATTTACTAATGAGCCTATAATTGGTCTTTCCTCTGGAGTTAATGCTCCCATTCCTCTTAATACTGCCGTTAGCTCTCCTTTTTTTCCTAAATATTTTACTTTTAGGTCATTTAATTCTTTTACATCCTTTACATTTGCAATTTCTTCTTTTGCATTTTTACTAATTTGTTCAATTTGCTCTTTCATTATTTTCTCCTTTCTATGTAAAAAAGAAGCAATTCCTATATATAGGACGAATTGCTTCTTTTCGTGGTACCACCTAATTTCGTTAGAATATACTTTGACATGCTAATATATTTTTTACTATAACATATTTATTATAAACTATATCTAAACACATAATCTTTTTGCTATGTACTTATATCTAACCTCATTTTCTTTAACGCAGAATTACGCTATTTTTTACTTTGCATAAATCTTGGTTTTGTATAACTTTTACTACTTTATATAACTGTATTATACAATTTTACGTTTTCAAAAATAGTCCTCAAAAGTGAAATTTCTGCAACTATGGTATAGCTAACTCACAGCAAATGCTAGCCTCTCTTAATACTTTAACAATTGCATACTTTGCTTTTTCATAGGATTTTTATTACATCTTTTATTATATTAACATATTTTTCAGAAAAATACAACCAATTATTTACATTTTCTAGCATAGATACTAATAATTATTTTGTTAAATATATATTACTTTTAAAATTTTTAACCATTTTATTTATCTTTTATTTTTTATTCTCTTCAAATTTTTCATTAGATTTTTGCATTTTTTTATATTCTTCAAATTCCTCATTAGATATTTCTAAATATTTTTTTATCTTTTCTTCTGATTCATTTTCTTGTAGCATATTCTTTATTAATATTGTTATAATTTGTATTCTTCCTTCCTTTTTTCCTTCTATTTTTCCTTCTCTTTTTCCCTCAATTATTCCTTCGTTTTTTGCCTTTCTTATTATTTGCATCTTTTCTTTCATCAAATTTTCAGCAAGCATTCCAACTACCTCCTTTTTATTTTTCAATTTTTGTAAAAATCTGTTGATTTCTCCCTTTTCAAGAATTTGACTTAATATATATTTAATTATTCTTTCAATCATAATTTTATCTTTATCAAATTCTATGTTTTCTATTATATATTCTAAAGTTTCTATTAACTCTTGCTTTGTTTTACATTTTTCTACTGCTATAACTTTAGAAATAAAACTTTCGTTTTCCAATAGCTCACTTTTTGTATAATTATTAGAATCTAATAAATTATATTTTGCATTTATATCACTTTTGTCATAGCCTATAATTTTTTCCTCTAAAGTTTGATACTCCAGTACAGAGTTCCACTTTCTATTTCCAGTATATATAACTATAGGTATTACTTTTGGATATTTATAGCCTTCGCATTGCAACTCTTTTAAATCTATTGCATTTCTAATTATTTCTATTGCATAATTTAAAATTCTGTATGACATTGAATAGTCTACATAAGATTGATGCTCTATTAAAAAAAATATATTTCTTTCTTTTAACTTATACACAATGTCTGACTCTTGATTTTTATAACTTTGAGTTATAAAACTACTATTATATTTTTCTAATTCCGAAGACTTCACCTCTTTTCTAAATTTAAAAAATTTGTTTAATAATTTTGCCACCTCTTCTTCATCTGCAAACAAATCTCTAAATAATTTATCATGTGTGTTATTAATATTATCAGAATCATAACTATATTCTAGCTCTTCTTCCCTTAATGTATAACTATTGAATGTATCAAATGTGTTTTTGTATCTATAATAATCTTTATA
>CANQSP010000011.1 GCA_947626555.1 uncultured Clostridia bacterium
TTTATTAATAATATTAATATATGTATATAAAAGAGAAAAAAAGATGAAATTTTATAATAAAAACTGGTAATTATAACCTTTAATTATGAGAATATTATGAAATATTGTAAGTTGTTTAGAGTGTAAATATTACTCAATTATAAAGAGGCATCTTCTTATTAGACAAAAAAGTTTAATAAGAAGATGTCTCTTTAAATAATGTAAAAATAAAGAAAGAAATTTCAATAAAAATGCTATATCCGTAAGATTATTTTTATTTTTGAACTTAAATAATGCAAAAAATATTACAAAATAAAAGTCAAAAAGATAAATAAATGTAAAAAATGGTCAAAAATATACTTCCGTAGTCAAACATCAAAAAGTGCCGAAAAATAGCGAAAATACTTGTTTACAAGTAATGCAAAAGTATGTAAAAATATATAAAGTAATAAAAATCTTGGAACAAGGAGAGAAGCGTTGGATTTTTTTCTACGTTCGTTAAAGATAAAGTGGAGGTTTTACAAATGAAAGAAAGAAACAAAGTGGCAAATGAAGAAGTAAATATGCAAGGAGAAACAAATATGCAAGAGAAAGGCAAGATAAGAAAAAAAGAAAAAATGTTCGCGGGGGGGGGTACGGATTAGTACCAAAACTACTATTACCAATAATGGTAGTGTTAATATTGTTAGGCACAATAATAACTGCAATATTTAATAAACCACAAAACTTCAAAACGAGCCTAAATCCAGAACTAGCAAGAGCAATGGAATACCAAAAAGTAGAGAAAGGACAAGAAGCAGTAACAGTAGACCCAGAACAATACCCAGACTATGCAAATGGTATATATCCATATGTTCAATTTGACGCGTTCTTTCTAAGAGATTTAGATAGTGATGGGGATGCAGATGGAGTAAGAGGAACATGTAATGAAGTAGGAAAAGAAGATACACTTTACATAGAATTAAGACAACTAACAAATGGATACATAAAAGATGGAGCAACAATAACGATAAATGGACAAGCAGGAAAAGAGAGAAACTTTTATTTAGAAACCGCCATAGTAAAAGATAGTGAGATAAAAGAAAATAGTATAGGAAATAATGTAAACACAATAACATTAAATCAAATAGGCAATGGAGGAAACGGAGTACAAAAGCTATTAACAGGAATAGTAAAAAGTGGAGACTATACATATAATTCAAGGAAAACAGAGGCCATAGGAAATAACATAGAAAATTATAGTAAAGAAAACACAATAACATTCAAAGGAATACATGTAAGAGATGATGGAGATGGAAGAACAACAGAAATACCAATAGAGAAAACAGTAAAATTCACAGTAGACTGGTATGGAGACGTAAAAACAGAAATACCAGAGCGTATAAATTATTTAGACAATATAAGACAAAATGGAGATATAGAACACGCAATAGATGAAGAAAATAATGAAATAAATTTAGAATTCACAGTAGGAGTAGAAGAAGTAAATAATAAATTAATATTAAGTAAATCATACATAGAAGGAGAGTTACCACAATTAAGTGGATATGACCCAAAGAAAGTAGAAATAACAGGAATAAATGTAAAATATACATATGATAAAGACACAAGAAGATTCACAGCAGAAAGGCAAGTAGTATTAGATGATGAGAAAAATTTAACAGAGCAAGTAAAAAATGTAACAACAGTAGCATATGATGGAACAGATTCATCAGATACAAATAAAAGGTATAATAAGTATACAATAAAAGTAACATATGATATAGAAGCATACAAAGCATTAGGAGAAGATGAAGAAGGACATAATGCAACAATAGAATACAGAGTACCGATAAAAGCATATTATGAAGGTTACAACAATAAGAATAATCAATTTGGAAGTCCTAAAAAATCAAATACAGCACAAAACACATTTGTAATAACATTTAGAAAAATAGAAGGAGAATTAGCAAGGTTTGATGTATATGTAGGAGAATATATAAGCAAACCAACATATAGATATGTAGTATCAAAGCAAAAGCCACTTAAAATATATAATGAAGTATCAGAAGGGGAGCAAGAAGACTATTACACTGTAGAATGGTATGCGGTAATGGGAACAGCAGAAAATAAGAAAGTAATAATGAAAGAAAGTAAAGATAATGCATTAGAATATACATCAGATCAATTTTTAAAAACAGACAATAATAAAGAAAGCATGGAAGAAGTATCAAGTTTTGTAGGAATATACTTTAGCGACCCAATAAACATGTTAGGAGAAGAAGGAGAAATAAAGGTATACGATGATGAAACCAATATATTACTTGCAACATTTAATAAAGATAATTGGAGTAAATATATGCAAAATACCCCATATAAGTACGAATTACCAGTAAAACACATAAGAATAGAAACGAGTAATGTAAATAAAGATAGTTATTTAAATGTATATCATATAAAAGAAATAAATGACGAAGCAATAATAAACCAATATTCAAAAGAAGATTTTGAACAGTTAAAACAAATACAATCAACATTAGTGGGATATTTAAAAGATACAGATCCAGAAACAGAGAATGAACTTATTAATACAGATACAAACTATGCATATTATGAAGCACCAGTATCAGTAGCAAATGTAAGAATAAATAAAACAGCAATATCAACACAAGAAACAGAAGAAAATTTTGAAATACAAATAGAAACAGAAGCAAATGAACAATATAATGAAGTAAAATGGACAAATGGTGCATTTTTATTAAAGCTGCCAGAAGATATAGTAGATGTAGAGATAGATAAAGTAAGTATAAATAATAATCAAGTTGCATTAGTAAGTTATGAAGAATACGAAGAAGAAATATTAAATGGAAAAGGACAAAATGAAATATGTAGATTTATAAAAGTAAACACAGAAAATGAAAAAGAAGCAAGTTACACAATAACAATAAATTGTAAATTAACACCAGACCCAAGAATACCAACAAAAACAGAAAATATAGAATTGTATGCATATAATGAGAACAATCCAAATTATTATTACTCTGATAAAGATACATATGATGTAAATGATAACCTAAACGAAACAGAGCAAGTAAATAAAAGAGAGGTAGCACTAAGTTTGGTATCACCAAACTCATTATTAACAAGTCAAGTAGCAAGTAACTATGATACAAAAGGAAGTACAGCAGTAGCACCACAAAAAGCAATAGTATCAAGAGACCAACAAAAAGCAACAGTAACAATAGAAATAAATAATAATTATTTAAATGCCGTAAGTCAAGTAAAAATATTAGGAAAAATACCAAAGAAAGAAAACACATATGTAATAAATGGAACAAATATGGGTTCAGTTTTTGATGCAGAATTAACAAAACCAATAACGTTGCCAGAAGAATTACAAGAAGGAACAAAAATATACTATTCATATGAAGATAAAGTAACAAAAGAAATAAATGATGGAGCAAGTAATTGGATGTCTGAAGACACAGAAGGAATAGATTATACAAAGGTAAAAAGCTTCTTAATAGATTTACAGGAAAGGCAATTAGCTCATGAAGAAAAGCATGAAATAAGTTATGAAATAAAACTACCAGGAGGATTAAAATATAACGAAGTAAGTTATAGCCATCATGCAATATATTTTAGTTTGGAAACAGAGCATGGAAGATATAAAACACAAACAGAGCCAAATAAATTAGGATTTATGGTAGCAAAACGATATGATTTAGAATTGACAAAATATCAATTAGGAACAGAGCAAGTGGTACCAGGAGCAACATATAGTGTGCAAGAGATAGAAGATGTAGAAAGTAACGAACAAACTCAAAGTGTCATTGAGCAGAAAGAAGCAAAAACAAGAGTAACATTAGTAGATGGAAAATTCACACTAAAAGATTTATATTTAGATAGAACATATATAGTAAAAGAAATAAAAAGTCCAGGGCAATATGAATTAAATAAAGATGAAATAAAATTTAAAGTTACAGAGACAGAAGAAGGGTTACAAGTAGAAAATTTAAATAATATAGAAGTGGGTAACACAACAGGAAATCAAAAAGCAACTGTGAAAAAATTAGAAATGCAAAAAGTAGAAAATGCAGATGATAAAAGTAATAAAGATAAGTTAGTGCTAGAAGTACAAGATGAAGTAAAAGCAAATTTAACAATTACAAAAGTAGAAAAGTTAGAAACAACAATTGCAGGACCAGAATTCCAAGGAAGTCAATCACAAGTGATAGAAAATGAGATACCAGTAGTAGGAGCACGTTTTAAATTAACAGGAGGAGACTTACCTGAAACAGGAAAAGTAATAAATTCAGATAATAAAGGAAAATTAAATATAAAAGGATTAAAAATAGGAGAAGAATACACTTTAGAAGAAGTAAAAGCTGAAGGGTATTATTTAGCAAGCCCTGTAAAATTTAAAATAGTACATGAAGCAGGACAAGATTATAAAATACAAATGATAGAACGAGAAGAAACAGTAGGAGCAGAAGAAAGTTCAATAAGAAAAGATACAGTAACATTAACAAAAGATGAAAATAATATACCAATAGCAAGCTTCACAATGGAAGATGAGAAAATACCAAGATACACATTAGAAATAATAAAGAGAGAAAAAGTGACAGAAACAATAGTAGAAGAAAGTGCAAAAGAAATTCAAAAACAATTAGAAGAGCAAGCAGGAGCGCAAGAAGTAGCAGAGCCATCAGAGCAGGGAATAACATATATACAAGGGGTAAAATTTAGGTTATACAAAGGAACAAAACAAATAGGAGAATATGAAACAGATGGAAGTGGAAAAATAACAATAGGAGATTTGTATGCATACGAAGAAGAAAGAAAAATAGATCAAACATATACCTTAAAAGAAATATTTGCACCAGAAGGATATTCAAAAGTAAAGGATATAACATTTAAAGTAGAGAAAACAGAAGATGGATTACAATTCCAAGAAACATTAGAAGAAGGAAAAACAGCTAAAGAATTTGAAGTAGTAGATAATGTAATAAAATTGACAGTAGAAGATAATCCATCATTTAGATTAATAAAAGAAGATGCAGAAACCAAAACTCCAATAGCAAATGTAAAATTTGCAATATATAATGTAGATAATGGAGAAGAGCCGGCAACAAATAGTGGAGGTGAAATAATAGGAGATAGGGAGACAATAAATGGAAAGGAATACTACACAGTAAAAACGAATTTGCAAGGAGAGATAACAGCAGATTTAACAGAAGGACTATATAAAGCTGTAGAATTAGATGCACCAGAAAAATATGATATAGAAAATAAAGTGTATTATTTTGGTATAGGAGCATCAAGGGAAGGAATAAAAGACGTAAAAATAGACTGGGGAAAAGGAGCAGGAGGAACAGATTATGATTATATAAATTCAGTAGCAGAAACAAATGATGGAGGAATAATAGCAGGAGGGTATTTCAAAAGTATTAGTATCAATTTAGGAGAAGGAGTAAACGGAGAAGATATAGAAGTAAAAAATAACGGAAGCAATGATGGACTAATAATAAAATACAATGAAGAAGGCAAAGTAGACTGGGCAAAAGGAGCAGGAGGAACAGGTGATGATCAAATAGAATCAGTAGCATCAACAAGTGACGGAGGATATATCGCAGGAGGCTATTTCAGTAGTAGTATCAATTTGGGAGAAGGAGTAAACGGAGAAGATGTAGAAGTAAAAAATAACGGAAGCAATGATGGACTAATAATAAAATACAATGAGTTAGGGCAAGTAGAATGGGCAAAAGTAGTAGGAGGAAATTCTCAGGATTATATACAATCAATAGCTACAACAAGTGACGGAGGATATATAGCAGGAGGGTATTTCAAGAGTTCAACTATCAATTTAGGAGAAAGAGTAAACGAAGGAGATGTAGAAGTAAAAAATAACGGAAGCAATGATGCACTAATAATAAAATACAATGAGTTAGGGCAAGTAGACTGGGCAAAAGTAATAGGAGGAACAGATGATGATGAAATATTATCAATAGCTACAACAAGAGACGGAGGCTGTATAGCAGGAGGGTATTTCAAGAGTTCAACTATCAATTTAGGAAAAGGAGTAAACGGAGAAGAAGTAGTAGTAAATAATGGAAATAAGGATGGATTAATAATAAAATATAATGAAGAAGGCAAAGTAGAATGGACAAAAGTAGTAGGAGGAGAAGATGGGGATGAAATATTGTCAGTAGCATCAACAAATGATGGAGGCTATATAGCAGGAGGATATTTTGTGAGTAAAAGTATCAATTTAGGAGAAGGAGTAAACGGAAGAGATGTAGAAGTAAAAAATAACAAACTTAATGATGGACTAATAATCAAATACAATGAAAAAGGTAAAGTAGACTGGGCAAAAGTAGTAGGGGGAGATACATTTGATTATATAAAATCAGTAGCTACGACAAGTGATGGAGGCTATATAGCAGGAGGGTATTTTGTAAGTGAAAGTATCAATTTAGGAGAAGGAGCAAACGAAGAAGTAGTAGTAGGTAGTAATGGACATTATGATGGACTAATAATAAAATACAATGAAGAAGGCAAAGTAGATTGGGCAAAAGTAGTAGGAGGAACAAGTGATGATGAAATAAGGTCAGTAGCATCAACAAGTGATGGAGGAATAATAGCAGGCGGGGATTTCCAAAGTGAAATTATCAAGTTAGAAGGAGTAAACGGAAGAGATGTAGAAATAAAAAATAATGGAAGTGCTAATATGTTAATAATAAAATATTCTTCAATAGAAAAACCACAAATAGTAACAAAGCAGGCAAAAGTATTAGGAGGAAATTATCAGGATTATATACAATCAGTAGCTACAACAAGTGACGGAGGCTATATAGCAGGAGGGTATTTTAATACAAATAGTATCAATTTAGGAGAAGGAGTAAACGGAGAAGACATAATAGTAAATGCAAAAGGGAACAATGATGGACTAATAATCAAATACAATGAAGAAGGTAAGGTGGAATGGGCAAAAGTAGTAGGAGGAAAGAGTCCAGATAAAATACAATCAGTAGTATCAACAAGTGATGGAGGAATAATAGCAGGAGGGTATTTCTATTCAGATAGTATCAATTTAGGAGAAGGAGTAAACGGAGGAAATGTAGAAGTAAAAAATAACGGAAATTATGATGGAATAATAATAAAATACAATAAGGAAGGAAAAGTAGAATGGGCAAAAGTAGTAGGAGGAACAGATGCTGATTATATAGAATCAGTAGCATCAACAAGTGACGGAGAAATAATAGCAGGAGGGTATTTCTATTCAGATAGTATCAATTTAGGAGAAGGAGTAAATGGAGAAGACATAATAGTAAATGCAAAAGGGAACAATGATGGACTAATAATCAAATACAATGAAGAAGGCAAAGTAGATTGGGCAAAAGTAGTAGGAGGAACAAGTTATGATGAAATAAGTTCAGTAGCTTCAACAGCAGACGGAGGCTATATAGCAGGAGTGAGATTCAATAGTAGTATTATCACGTTAGAAGGATTAAATGGAAAAGAAGTAGAAGTAAAAAATAACGGAAATAGTGATGGACTAATAATCAAATATAATGGAGAAGGTAAGGTAGAATGGGCAAAGGTAGTAGGAGAAAAATATACAGATGAAATAACATCAGTAGCAACAACAAGTGACGGAGGCTATGTAGCAGGAGGAAATTTCAATAGTAGTAGTATCACGTTAGAAGGAGTAAATGGAGAAGAAGTACAAGTAAAAAGAAACGGAATTTCTAACGGACTAATAATAAAATACAATGAAGAAGGGCAAGTAGAATGGGCAAAAGGAGTAGGAGGAACAAGTGATGATGAAATAAACTCAGTAGCTGAAGCAATAGACGGAGGAATAATAGCAGGAGGGTGTTTAAAATCTGATAGTATTAATGTAGGAGAAGGAGTAGTAGTAAAAAATAACGGAAGTGATGATGGACTAATAATCAAATACAATCCAAAAGGATTAGTAGAATGGGCAAAAGTAGTAGGAGGAACAGATGATGATGAAATATTGTCAGTAGCTTCAACCAGCGACGGAAGTGTTATAGCAGGAGGGTACTTTGAGAGTGATGTAATAAAATTGGATAACGACCATACATTAACTAATAATGGCTCATATGATGGAATGATAATAAAAATAAATGAAGAAATGGGAGTACCAGAAGTACAAGAATTAAAAGTAGAAAATGAATTAAAAGAATTTAAAATAACAACAGATGTAGAAGAAATAGCAGGAGTAAAAGGAGGAAAAATATCAGGGGAAGGTTTAAACCCATATGAAAAAGTAAAATATGATGGCGAAAGCACAAAACCAATAACAATAACACCAGAAGAAGGATATGAATTAGTAAAAGTAACAGAAAATGGAATTATACAAGAAATAAGTAAGCTTACCCAAAGTGAAGACAAAAAAACATATACCTATCCACAATTTACAGGAATGAAAGAAGATAGACATATAGTAGTAACGTTTGCAAAAACAGACGAAAAAGTTATAATAAATAAAACAGATAAAAATGGAAAACCATTAGCAGGAGCAAAGTTTAGAATAGAACAAATAGAAGAAAGACAACCACCAGAAGGAGTAATAGGAGATATAGCAAATAATAATGGACAGATATACTATTATGCAGATAAACAAGAAGGAAAAGAAATATATGGCTTATTAGGAAAAATAGAAAAGAATGGTAATCAAACAGGAATTACAATAACAGAACAAAAAGTAGAACAAGAAGGAATATTAGGAGAGAAGATAGATGATACAGGTGATGACAAATATTGGTTTGTAGAAACAATTAATGATGACGGAACAAAATATTATGAACCTACAAATGGGAAAAAATATCAAGAAGCACATGATGGAAGTGGAAATAAGATAAATACAACAGCACATTCATATTTTGAAATAGATTTAAGGAATTTTGATAGAGATGTAGTAGTAAAAATAAATGCAGAAGCATCAAGTGAAAGTTATGATTATGGATATGCAACAATAACAAGAACAGAAGAAATGCCACAATTACAATATAGTAATAGTGTAAGCAATGGTCAATTTATGAGAATATCAGGAACAGCATCGGGTACATATACATCACAAGTATTACTTGCAGGAAATAAGTATTATTTACATTTAGGGTATGAAAAAGATTCGATTCAAGACTCAAATGATGACAGAATTAAAGTAAATAGCATAGAGTTATACGAAGCAACCTGTGAGACATATTATTTTGAAGAAAGTGGAGAAGGATATGTATCAAATAATAAAGAAAAGACCAATACAGTAGCAAATTCATACATACCAATAGACTTAAGAGATAGAGGACAAGATGAGCATATAGCAGTAGTATTAAATGCTCAAATATCAAGTTATATATTTAATTATGGATATGCTACAATAACAAATACAACAACAGCACCATCATATAGTAGTTCAACAGGAAGATTTATATATATTTCGGAAAATCAAGATGCAAAAGATTATGAAATGACATTACAAGGAGGAAATTTATATTATTTACATTTAGGCTATAGAAATTATTCTAGTTCAGGTTCATATGATAATATATTTAAAATAAACTATATAAAAACATATGAAACAAAAGAGGTGCAGTTTAATTTTGAAGAAAAAGATGAGACAATAGAACAAGGAGGGGCACAAGCACGAGAACTAGTAAGCAATAAATATGTATCAACAAATAAAGGGCAGGCAAATACGGAAGCAAATTCATATATACCAATAAATTTAGAAGGAAAAACAGGAAAATATAATATAACAGTAAATGCAGAAATATCAAGTCAAAGTGGTGGAGATTATGGCTATGCAACAATAACAGAAAATAACATAGATAGAGTAACATACAGTGATAATACAGATGATAAGAAAAGATTTATATATATATCAGGAACACAAACAGCTACAAATTATACAATAGAAGTAGGTGGGGGAAAAGAATATCGATTACATTTAGGATATTATAAAAATGCAACAACAGATTTAGGAAATGACGAATTTATAGTAAATAGTGTAGAAGTAACATTAAGTGACAGTGAATTATTATTTGTAGATGAAATAGAAACAGATGCAAATGGTCAAATATTCTTAAATTTATCACAAGGAAAGTATAATATAACAGAAACAGAAGCACCAGAAGGATATGAAATAGCAAATCCAACAGTTGTATATGATACAAGAACAGCAAAAAAAAGAGAAATAACAATACAAAATAATAAAAGACCAAAATTAATAGTACATCACTATGTAAAAGGAACAGATGAACCAGAACAGGAACCAACTAGGGTAGCAGAAGATGAAGAATATATAGGAAGTAGCCAAGTAGAAGATGGAAAATATCAAGAGTATGAAACAAAACCAAAAATGAACTTGAGTGAATATGAATTAGATTATGTTTTACAAGAAGACGGACAAAAAGAATATAAAATGCCAGAAAAATGGAAAGGAACATATGATCCAGAAAATGTAGATGAAAACGGAGAAATAGTAGTAACGTATTATTATGTAGCAAGGAAAGTGCCATTAACAGTACATCATTACATACAAGGAACAACAACAAGAGTACCATTAGCTAAAGGAGGAGAGGCACAAGATGAAAAGGCAGAAGGAGATTTAAATGAGCAATATCCAACTCATATGTTATCAGAAGAGCAAATAGATGAAAAATATGAACAAGTAGAAGGACAAGAAGATATAACGGCAACATTTGCATATCCAGAAGTAGAGGTAATATACTACTATAAACCAGTGGAAAGAGAATTAATAATAAATAAATATGCAGAAGATGTAAAAACACCATTAGCAGAAGCAAAATTTGAAATAAAAGAGAAAGGAAGTTTAGAAGAAGGAGAAATATATACAACCGACGAAAAAGGAAAAATAACTGTGAAATTGCCAGTGGGAGAATATGAAATTACAGAGGTAGAAGCACCAGATGGCTATCAAGTAAAGAAAGAAGCAATACCAAATGTAACAATAACAAGAGAGACACAAGAGGTAACGCAGGTAAATGTAACAAATGAACAATATGTAGCAGAAGTAATAGTAAATCACTATATATATAACAAAAAATTAGAAAATCCATATACAACACAAAAAGTAACATTGTCAAGTGGAGAGCAAGCATCAGAGCAAATAATAACGGGACACATAGGAGATATATATGGAACGAGGGCGATAGAAAATCTAGCAGAGGGCTACGAATTATATGAAGAACCAGATAATAGCGGAGGAATAATGTCAAAAGAGCCAGAACATGTAAATTACTATTATATTTCAGAAGCAGTGATAAAGGAAGATAGCATAACAAAAGACGGAACACAAATAATAACATCAAAAGATGAAGCAGTACATTATGAAATAAAATATACAGCAAAAGTAAGCTATTATGAAGGAAATGCGACTGTTACAATAACAGATACGTTGCCATATAACTTAGACCAAGAAGCAATGAAAAAAATTGAAGGAGTAGATGATTCTCAAGTTGATTGGTTAGAAAAACTTTTAAATGGAGGAACATATGATGATAACGCAAAAACAATAACTTGGACAGAAACATATAATAATATAAATACAGCAGAAGAAGATAATTTAGAAAAAGAAATAGCAATAGAAAAAGATATAACAGTAATTTATAGTGGAATAAGCACAGCACAAACAAGTACAGAAATTACAAATAAAGTAAAAGGAAAAATAGAATTAGATGCAACAGACAAAACAAAAGAAACAGAAGAAGTAACACACACTACTACAACAAAATTTGTAAAAGATGTAAAAGTAACAAAGAAATGGGAGCATGGAGCAAACATATATGAAAGGCCAAGCAAAGTAAAGGTGGTACTAAAGAAAGGAACAGAACAAGTAGGACAACAAGTACTAGATGCAGCCAATAATTGGACATATACATTTGAAGGATTACCTAAGTATGATGAGTCGACAGGAGAAGAAATAGAATATATTGTAGAGGAGCAAGAGGTAGAAGGAGAAAGTTTAGATTACTATAAAAGAGCAGTATAGGGACGGTTCTAAAAATCCGGAATATAGGGACGGACATTAGCGTTAAAAAACAAACACTAATGTCCGTTATTATATTTTAAAAAACAAACATGAAGCATACTTTTTATGCATAAGATATATAAAAAAATGCTGAATAATAGCAAAAAATGGGGGAAAGTTTTTGTTGACAAAGTTATTTACATATGATATAAAGTATACATAAAAACTTAATTAAAATCTATTAATTTTCAAATTTTAGCACTAAAATAAGCTAAAAATCTAAAAAATTAAAGGTGCAACATTAGTTTATTTAATATTAAATTCCATAAAAATTAAAAATCTAAAAAAATTCCAAAAGATTCAGAAATAAAAGAAAAAATAAAAAAAAGAGAGTAAAATAGTTTTTTATAGTATATACACCTATAAATAAAGTTTGACTTATAAAGCGGAAAATATTATAATAAAAGGAGGAAAGAAAAAAATGAAAATATTAACGTATGAAGAGTGTTTACAATATATAAACTCAAAAAACGAGATGCAGTTACATGAAGATAATGAAGAATATCATTATGATGAAAAATTAGATAACACACACGATAAAATATTTAGAGATTTACTATCAGATGAAGAAGAAGCAGTAAAATTTATGAATAAGTTCTTTAAAGGCAAAAAGCAATTAAAAAAAGATGACTTAGAAAAATATAGTAATAGCTACATAACAAAGGAATATAAAAATAGAGAATCAGATATAGTATACAAAATAAAAAATACAAATACATTTATATTAATAGAACACCAATCGTATGTAAATACATTGATGCCATATAGAATGTTAGAATATTCAGTAGAAATAATGAGGAGTGCAATGAATCAAGGAAAAGTGAAAAGTAACAAATATAAATGCCCAGAAGTAGTATTAATAGTTTTATATACAGGAAATGAAAAATGGAATGTAGAAAAAGAGTATAAAAGAATAACAGATAATGTTTTTAACTATGAAACGAATGGAACAAATAGTATATATAATTTAATAGATATACACAACTATACGAAAGAAGAGTTAATAAATGGAAAAAGCATAGCAGAAAAAGCAATGGCAATAGAGAAATGTAAAACAGAAGAAGAATTAATAGAAACATTAGAAAAAGTAATAAGTGTAACAAAAGATGAAAAAAACGAAGAAAAATTAAGAAGAATAATACAGTATATATTAAGTTCGATAATAGGAAAAGAGCAGGTAGAAATATTATTAAGTAAAATGAAGAAGGAGGAAAATGCTATGGCAGGAATGTTAATAACAAATTTAATGGAAGAGAGAAGAAAATTAATAGCAGAGAGTGAAAAACGTGGAGAAGATCGTGGAATTAAAGTTGGTGAAAAACGTGGCGAAAAGCGTGGAATCAAAGTTGGAGTCATAAATGTAGCAAAAGAATTACTAAAAGAAGAAATGCCAATAGAAAAAATAATGAAGGCGACGAAGCTAAAAGAAGAAGAAATAGAAAAACTAAAAGAAGAACTTACTGGTGCATAATAATTAATTGACAGACTATAATAAGTAACATTATGCTTAATGAACCAGATAAAGAACTAGAAAGACGTGGCTTGCAGTATGTTCGTTATGTGGACGAATGTGTAATATTTACAAAATCAAAGAAATCAGCAGAAAGAGTAATTCATAAATAAGAATTAGTGTCCTTTTTACAAAGTTCGACATATTATATAGTATAGGTTTTAAGAGGTGGTACTTGTGCGAGCTTTAAAAAAAGGAGATATAGTAGGGAGAATATCATACAACAAAGATATTGTATTTGAAATAAAAAGCATAATAAATATAAGTAATGATAAAAAAATAGCAATATTAAAAGGGATAACAGAAAGAATAGAAGCAGATAGTTACTTAGATGACTTAGAATTAATGGACAAGAGGGATATAGAAGTAAAAGTACGAACATTAGATGTTAAAATGCAATCAAGAATAAATGAATGTTTAGAAAAATCAGGTCAATGCATAAGTAAAGCTAAGAAATGGCTAGGATTAGATAACAAAGAAAATCGAAGTTCAAAGATAGTATATACAGGTAAAATATTACATTTAGATGGAGATAAGAGATATGCTGAAAAATCAGTGAGATATTATAGAAGCTTAGGCTTAAATGCTATAGTAAGAAGTATATCAGAAAATAGACAATCTATGGTTGTAGAAAATCTTCTGGACAAATATAATCCAGATATTCTTGTTATTACTGGACATGATGGGATGATAAAAAAGCAAACTGCCTATAATGACATATATAATTATAGAAATTCAAAATATTTTATAAATACAGTAAGTGTTGCAAGAGAATGGTGCAAAAGTAATAGAAAAGATTTATCTATTTTTGCTGGTGCTTGCCAAAGTTATTATGAAGCAATAATATTAGCAGGAGCCAATTTTGCATCATCTCCCGCTAGAATAATGATAGATTTTATAGATCCACTTATAGTAGCTGAAAGAATTGCTACAACAGAAAATACTAAATATTTAACTATAAATGATATAGAAGAAGAATTAAGGGATGGAAAAAATGGAGTAAGTGGAGTTGGAACAATGGGAAAGAAAAAGATTTTGGGAAGTTCAGATTGACTTAAACTATAAGGGACGGGGTTAAATAGTTTAGCTAAAATATATAATATTTATGTTTTGCAATTTAGATTTTGCAATTCAACAATTATAAGCTAAACTATTTAACCCCGTCCCTTATAGTTTAAGTCGTTTTTTAGAACTTAGTAACATAGAAGTAATATAATCGTAACACAAATGTAACAAAACCGAAAAAACCTGCAAACAGCGGAGAACAAGCCTTGAAGGAAGATTTTGTCATTGACTTTTAATGTAGAAAATGTTAGAATAAAATCAGATTTTAAAAGTAGGTGATATGATGATTTGTAAAAGCGATATAGTAAATTTGAAAACAGGTATTGATGAAATGATAGGACAAAAAATTATTGTAAAAGGCTCTTTAGGAAGAAACAAATCGTTCGAAAAGGAAGCCATAATTGAAAAAGCTTATCCAAATATCTTTGTAGTAAAATATGAAGAAAACGAAAGAAATGTTACTTACAGTTACACAGATGTACTAACTAGAACAGTTGAGGTTCAAGTATTTGATGGGCAAAATTATAGTCCATTAATACCACCACCAGTGGCAGTAGTAAAATAAGATGTACTAAAGTTAAAAGAAAAAATACATAAGTTAAAGCATAAAATTTACTTAAGTTAAAACATAAAAGTTACTTAAGAAAAATTAATAAAGAGCTAAAGAATAATTTGAAAGTGCAAAAGAATAATTCAAGATAGCCAAAGAATAATTTGTAGTAAGCAAAAGTAAAAATTAAATAATATACAAAAGTAACAATGTATTAAAACAAAAAATTCACGACAAAGTCGTGAATTTTTTTTACTTAAATTAAGAAATGGAACTCAATTATTCTTTTATTGATATCTAAACTATATATAATCTATAAAATTTTAATAGAAAGCAGATAAAAATATGTAAATTAAATTAATTTTATAAAAATCCAATAGAAATTATAAATAGATAGGAATTTTTTTGTACAATACGCAATATACATTAAATAATTAAAATGATAGGAGGTAAACAGTATGTCAGTACAGACAGAAAAAGATATGCTTTGCATAAACCAAATAATAGGACAGAAATCTCAAACAATTATGGTTGAAACAGATTGTGTAGTTCCAGATATAAAGCCTGATATATTAAATACAGTAAATACAACAGGTACGATATGCGTGTATAAAAAAGAGGTGATGGATGGAAAGGTAAAAATTGAAGGTACTATAAACACATATGTAATATATATAGCAGATAATGAAAATGCAGAGATAAGAAGTTTAAATACAAATGTTGATTTTTCAAATGTTATAGAGGTTGAAAATGCCAAAGAAGGAATGATATTAGAAGAAAATTGTAAGCTAAAATTAATAGAATGTAGGGTCTTGAATGGAAGAAAAGTAAATATAAAAGCTGTAGTAGATGTCGACTTAAAAGTATCTTCAAATGAAAATATGGAATTTGTAAGGCAAATATCTGAAATAAATGATATTCAATTATTAAATGAGCAAATGCAAATAAATTCTTTACTAGGAAGTGGAAATACAATTGTATATGCAAAAGATACTTTGATGCTAGATGATGTTGATGATTTAGCAGAAATCATGAAGGTAAACGTGGATATAAAAAATAAAGATACGAAAATAAGTTATAATAAAGTCTTGGTAAAAGCAGATGCATCTGTTAAAATAATGTATTTAACTACAGATGGAAGGGTAAATAATATTTCAAATTTAATACCTATTATGGGATTTATAGATGTTCCAAATATTACAGATGATAATTTGTGTGATGTAAAGTACGAGATAAAAAATTTAGTCATAAAACCAAATGGAGTTGAAGAGCACTCTGTATACGCAGAAGTGGAAATAGCAGTAAATTGTAATGTATATGAGACTAAAGAGTTAAATATTATACAGGACTTATATAGTCCAACAGTAAATTTAGCTTATAAACAAAAAATGATACAGGCCATGTCTCAAAAAACAATATTAAAAGACTTGTGCCCTATAAGAGAAACACAATTTGTATCTGAAATAGGAAATAATAAAATTTATGATGTAGATATAGCTTGTACTACACTAAATAGAAACATTCTTAAAGATAAAATTATGTATGATGGTGAATTAGAGTTAAAATTTGCTTATGCACAGGATAACAATAAATTAGGTGTAAAATCTATTAATCTTCCATTTAATTATAGTATGGAATGTAGTGGAGTTAATTCAAATTCCCAAGTGGATACGCAAATGGAAATTAGTTCACAGGATTTTGTAGTGTTACCAGATGGAAGCATTGATATAAAAATAGATATAGATTTTATAGCAGATATTTCTAACAATAGAAGTATTAATGTTATAGAACAAATTGATGTAGAAGAAAATAGAAACAATGAAAGGTTTAGCATAGTTATATATTTTGTAAAACCAGGAGATACTTTGTGGAAAATAGCTAAAGAATTTAAAAGTACAGTTTCTAATATAGCAAAATTAAATGACATAGAAAACGAAAATAAAATAAATGTAGGGGAACAGTTATTTATACCAATGTTTAGATGATTATATGGATAAGATTTATTCACGAAAACGCATAAGATTACCGAGAATTAATGTGTCTTTTTATAAGAAAAATAATAAAAATGCTAAACTAGTTAAAGTAATTGCAATAATAGTTATTGCAATGGTTACAGCTAATTTAATAATTAAAAGTATAAATCCTATAATAGAAAAAAATTGTGAAAATATTGCTAAAAGTGTTGCGACAAAAGTTTCAAATGAACAAGCAACTATAGTAATGTCAAAGTATAAATATGATGATTTGTGTAATATTTCAAAGGATACAAATGGAAATATTACTATGATAAGTGCCAATATTATAACTGTTAATGAAATTATTTCTGATATAGCAGTAAAAATACAAGATGAATTAAATAATGATAGTAATGGAAGTTTTAATATGAGATTAGGTGCTTTTACAGGAATGAAGCTTTTATCTGGTTTAGGACCTAATATAAACATAAAGATGTCTACTATAGGAAATTTAGATACAAATTTAAAGTCTGAATTTTTTTCAGCAGGTGTAAATCAAACATTACATAGAATATATTTAGAAGTAAAGTGCAGAGTTGCGATTCTTACACCTTTTGAAACGATGGAAGAGGAGATATTAAATCAAGTATTACTTTCAGAAGCTGTTATTGTTGGAACTACTCCAAATACTTATTACAATTTGGAAGGAATGGGGGAGAATAATTTAATTGATGTAGTAGAATAATTAGTTTATAAAACAAGGTAATAAAATAATTGTTTATATTTCTTGAAATATGTAGATATGGAAAGTAATGGTAAAATACTAGACATTTACATAAAAAGATGATATAATATATATGTAATGTTTTGTAACAAAAAGAAAAAACAGGAGGAATAAAACAATGATGACAATGGGGATGAAAGAGGCAGAAAGCAAAGTTGCGGAGCTCCGGAAGTTATATTGGGCTCTAAAAAAAGAGCTGAAGAAAAATGGAGCTGTTTCTATTCAGCAACATCTGGCTGAGGACAATTGGCTGGTAAATCTTTATAATGCCAACGTGGCATTGAGGATTGACAACCAGTTGATTGACAATAGCCTGCGAACCGAAACAGAAACACCGCAGGTGATTTTGTATCTGCTCTGCCTCATTAGCAAAATGCCGGAGATTCCGGTAAAGCTCGAGGTGCAGCTTTCCTACACCGGCGACTTCAACGATGTATATAAGACGTTGTTGGAAAGTCATAGGAGTGGCATACACAATCCGTTTATCATTACCGCTTTCTATGCGGCATTGCAGAATGCGGAATAGCGGAGTAGGGGAGTGGAAAAAGGCAAAACATTTCTTTTGAAGCTGGGAGGTAATTTTCTCCCAGCTTTTTCAATTTCCAAAGCTAATTTTTAGCTACAAGTTAGAAAATATTTTATTTGTGCAACGTAAAAACAAAACAAAAAATCAGTAATATAAATATTACTGACTTTTTGTTGCAATTTACAATTTTTAAAGTAAATTGAAATTGGAATTTCATAAGATTATCTTTTGCTGAATTGAGGAGCTTTTCTTGATTTTTTAAGACCATATTTCTTTCTTTCTTTCATACGTGGATCTCTTGTAAGATATCCATTAGCTTTAAGAATTGGTCTAAATTCTCCGTTTGCTTCATTTAATGCTCTTGCTATTCCGTGACGGATTGCACCAGCTTGACCAGTGAATCCACCACCAACTACTTTTGCAATAACATCATATTTTGATAATGTATTTGTTGCTGTAAGTGGTTGCTTAACTATAACCTTTAGAACTTCAGTTCCAAAGTATTCATCTATATTTTTACCGTTGACTGTAATTGTTCCTTTACCTTCAACTAATCTTACTCTAGCGATAGATTTTTTTCTTCTACCAGTACCATAGAAAACAATTTTTTCTGATTTTGTTCTAGCCATTATTTTACCTCCCATACTTCTGGTTTTTGAGCAATATTTTCATGCTCGCTACCAGCATAAACTCTTAATTTTTTAATCATTTGTCTTCCTAGACTATTATGTGGAAGCATTCCTTTGACTGCTCTAAATACAGCTTCTTCTGGTTTGTTTTCCATCATTACTCTTGCAGAAGTTTCACTCATTCCACCGATATAACCAGAAAAATGTCTATAAACTTTTTGCTCTAATTTCTTTCCTGTTAAAACAGCATCTTTGCAATTTAAAATGATAACGTGGTCACCAACATCCATGTTAGGTGTATATTCTGGTTTATGTTTTCCTCTTAATAATTTTGCAGCTTCTGTAGCTACTCTACCTATTGGTTTGTTAGCGGCATCAATTATATACCATTTTCTTTTGATTTCTTCTTTTTTTACACTATATGTAGTATTATTCATGGTAATAAATACCCTCCATTCATATTAAAATTAATTATTTATCTGAAACCTCTGACAAAGCCACCGGGGAGAAGCCTTAACAAAGATTAGATTGCTATATGATGCATTATATATTAAGTAACATATGATTCTGTTATATGACTTTTTTAAAATTAAGTTTCTTAAAATTTATATAAAAAGTTAACAGAAAATTAAATTCATACATTTCAATAATGCGATATTATTTTAATACAAAAAGTAAAAAAAGTCAAGAAAATTTTGAAAAATACTTGACTTTTTATGAAAATTAAGTTATTATATAGCATGTCGAGCAAAGAAGAAGCTATCCACTTCTCACCTTATCTTATGGAAAAAGGTTAATATAAAGGCTTTTTAGGGTATTTAGGAAAAAACTCTAAAATTGTATGTCTATATATTTAGGTGGATTGGCGAGAAGTCAATCTTTTTTGTTTGCAAAAGAGAATATGGAGGTGTTTTAAATAAAACAAGATTTACCTATTAATGAAGAAATTAGAGCAAAAGAGGTTCAAATAATTGATAATGAGGGAAACAAAGTAGGCCCAATATCAATAAACGAAGCATTAGATTTAGCATATGAACAAAAGCTAGACTTAGTACTTGTGGCACCAAACGCAGATATACCAGTGTGCAAGTTAATGAATTATGGAAAATATAAATTTGAACAAGCTAAGAAGGAAAAAGAAGCAAAGAAAAAACAAAAAACTTTTGAAGTAAAAGAAATAAGAATTACACCTAATATTGAAGAGCATGACTTTGGTTTCAAAACAAAAAATGCAAAAAAATTTATAGAAGATGGAAACAAAGTAAAAGTAACTGTTCGCTTTAGAGGTAGAGAATTAAACTACTTAAAATTGGGAGAAGATGCATTAAATAAATTTATAGAAGAATTAGCAGATGTTGCAACTCCTGAGAAAAGGCCAGTATTAGAAGGTAAAAATATGTTTATTATATTAGCTAAAAAAGTTGAAAGCAAGGCTAATTAAAATAATATAAGCAATTTATTAGAAAGATAGGAGGAAGAATTATGCCAAAATTAAAAACAAACAAAGCTGCAAAGAAAAGATATTCTTATACAGCTACAGGAAAAGTAAAAAGAACAAAAGCAAATAGAAGACATCTTTTAGCAAATAAAACTCCAAGAGCAAAATCAAGAGGAAAAATACAAGATGCATATGCTGATAAAACATGTGAAGCAGCAATTAAAAAAATGTTACCATATGGTAATTAGAAATCGAAGAAGATTAAGGAAGGTGATATAAATGGCAAGAGTAAAAACAGCAATAGCTACACGTAAAAAACATAAAAAAATATTAAAAAGAGCAAAAGGTTACTATGGAGCAAAGCATTACAGATTTAGGCAAGCAAAACAAGCTGTTATGAAATCTGGAATGTATGCATATGTAGGAAGAAAAGATAAAAAGAGTAATTTTAGAAAATTATGGATTGCAAGAATAAATGCAGCTGCAAGAGAAAATGGAACAACTTATAGTAAACTAATAGCTGGTTTAAAGAAAGCAAATGTTGTAGTAAATAGAAAAATGTTAGCAGAAATTGCAGTAACAGATAAAAATGCATTTTCAGAAATTGTAAAAGTTGCAACAAAATAAATTAAAAATACCAAGTAAAAGAAAGTACTTTAAATATTAATATAAAGAGAACCCTATTTATTAGACAATAAGTTTAATAAATGGGGTTCTTTTTATAATTGATATTTTAATAATTATTGTGCAGTATTAGTTGGAGTTCCAGCTGGAGAACCTACATATTCAGCTTTTCCGAATCCAAGAATTAGATAGAATATTGTTCCTAAAAGACATAATCCAACTGTAAAACCAATATCTTTACCAAATGATTTTGATAAATTGTAGTTTAGATAAATAGTCATACCAATAACTGCAATCCATCCAACATATGGAATAATAGCTGCTAAATATACTAAAACAAATAATGGTGAAATTCCGCTAATTTTGAATAATGTTATAATGTTATATACTGGAATTATTGATTTCCATCCTGCTTCACCAGCTTTTGTAAATATTTTCCACATAGCAACTATTTGAAGTACGGCAACGACTAATAATATAATTAAGTATATTATAAGCATTGATCCTATAGCAGCTAGCCCAACACTTGCACCTGTTAGTGAATCATAATCATAACCATAACCATAACCATAATTATACATATCTTTAGTCCCCTTTCATTAATTTTTATATACTAATTTTTACACTTTTCGACATTGATGTCAATAATTAATAGAATATTTATCACGAATTTAATTGAAAATATTATATAACTTTCATTTTTATTACTTTTGTGTTAAAATAATAAAAGTAAGTGAGGGAAAAATGTTTAATATAGAAGAGGAATTGAAGAAATTGCCCGACAAGCCGGGTGTATATATAATGCATGATAAAAACGATAAAATTATATATGTGGGGAAAGCTATATCGCTAAAAAATAGAGTAAGGCAGTACTTTAGAAAAACTAATAAAACTAAAAGAATAGAAAATATGGTATCTTTAATAGATCATTTTGAATACATTGTGGTAGATAACGAAGCGGAGGCACTTATATTAGAGTGTAATTTAATAAAGAAGAACAGACCAAAGTTCAATGTACTATTAAAAGATGATAAAACATATCCATATATAAAAATAAATGTCAAAGATGATTTTCCTACTATATATATTACAAGAAGAATCTTAAACGATGGTGCTAAATATTTTGGACCATATGCAAATGCTGGAGCGGCAAAAGAAATGGTTGACTTTTTAAAAGAAAAGTTTAAAATTCGTTCATGTAAAAGTTTTAAATATAAAGACAGACCATGTTTAAATTATCATATAAAAAAGTGCTTTGGACCTTGTATGGGATATATTTCAAAAGAAGATTATAGAAAACAAATTAATGAAATAATAGCACTTTTAGATGGAAAGACAGATAAAATATTTAAGCAAATAGATATGGAGATGCAAGAAGCTTCTAAAAATATGCAATATGAAAAAGCAGCATATTTAAGAGATAAAAAAATAGCTATAGAAAGAATTTCAGAGAAACAAAAAGTTTCAAATATTACAGAAAATGATATAGATGTTATAGGCATAGCAAGGAATAATATAGAGGTTTGCATAGAAATATTTTTTGTTAGAAAAACAAAAATGGTAGGTAGAGAACATTACTTTTTTGATAATTTAAATGATGAAGATGACAATCAAATTTTATCAGAATTTGTAAAACAGTATTATATAGGAAATTTAATTATTCCGAATAAAATAATGTTAAGGGAAGAAATAGAGGAACAAGAGTTAATAGAAAGTGAACTTTCAAAACAAGCAGGTAGAAAGGTGCAGATTAAAACTCCTCAAAAGGGTGAAAAATTAAAATTAGTGGAAATGGCAGAAAATAATGCAAAAATAACTTTGGATAATAAACAGAAAGATAAATATGAGGTTTTAAATGAATTAAAAGAAGTTTTAAAATTAGAAAAAATGCCAAGAAAAATAGAATGTTATGATATTTCAAATATATCTGGAAATTTCACAGTTGCAGGAATGTGTGTAATGCAAGATGGAATTATAAAGAAAAATATGTCAAGAAGATTTAGAATAAAAACTATAATTGGTCAAGATGATCCAGCTTGTATGAAAGAAGTAATTACAAGAAGGATAAAGCATTCAATAGAAGATTCTAATGGAAGTTTTGGAAGGCTTCCAGATGTAATATTTGTAGATGGAGGAATTACACAAATAAATGCAGCGTTAGAAGTAATACAAGAATACAGGAATCAAGGGTTTGACGTAAAAATACCTATATTTGGTATGGTAAAAAATGATAAGCATCAAACTAGAGCTTTAATGACGCCTAAAAGAGAAGAATTAAAAATATCAGATAAACTATTAAATTTAGTAACTTTATTTCAAGATTCGGTTCACGATACAGCTATTGGTTATCACAAAAAGTTAAGAGAAAATGAAATAACTAAGTCGGAATTGGATCAAATAGAAGGAATTGGAGATGTTAAAAAGAGGTTGCTATTAAAGAAGTTTGGAAGTGTAGAAAAAATAAAAGAGGCAGATATTGATGAGATTATGAAGGTTAAAGGAATAAATAGAAGTTTAGCAGAAAAGTTAAAAAATATGTAGAAATATAATATAAGACTTGTTATACCAAATGGGTAAAACAAGTCTTTAATGTTTCTTTGTAATGTGTAAACATATTGGGTAAGTTTACAATAAACTTTGTGTTTGATGTAAGATTGCAATATAGAATTGCAATGTTTAACTTAAGTGAGCGAAGGCTTAGATTAACTGAAGTTATTTGAGTCTGAAATACCTTTTTCTTCTGGGAGCAATTAAGTTGCGTAAACTCGAAAAGAAACATTTAACATACCAACTAAAGCGATTTTTGAGCGAAATGCTATGACAAGTACATGTGGATTTCGCTTCAATGGTAGCACCGGGCTCAATGTAAAAGCCAACAAGAAAGTCATAAGGCTTGCAATAACCCATTCTTGAAAATGGCTTGAACTTTAAATACCGGCATTTTTTGCCTTTGTAGATACAATAATTTTTGTTTTCCATGGGCAAATTCCTCCTAAAAAATTTGTGTAAATATTATACAATATAAATTAAAAAAAGTAAAGTAAATCTATTGTAATTTAAAGAAAAAAAAGGTATAATAAAAACCATATTTTACAAGGAGATGATTGGTATGAAAGTAAGTAGAGAAGAAATTTTACATATTGCAAAACTTGCAAATTTAAATTTAAAGGAAGAAGAAGTAGACACTTATTTATTACATTTGCAAGATATTTTAAATTTTGCAAATATAGTAAATAATGCACCAGTAGAAGGTTTGCAAGAGACAATAGCAGCTAATGATAATTGTAATGTATTTAGAAAGGATGAAATAGAGGTTTTTGAAGATAATGAAGCATTGTTACAAAATGCACCTGAACAAGAAAGAAATATGTTCAAAATACCAAAAGTAATACAATAAATTGCAAAAAGTTAAGAATATAGTTTGGTGCAGTAATTTAAAAATATAATGAAATATGTTTTTAAATTAAGGCAATGAATTTAGAAAAAATATATCAGTATAGAGAAAACTTAATAATGAAATGGTAGATAGGAGGCATAAGTATAGTATGGAAATTACAGAACTTACGGTACACGAATTAAAAGAAAAACTAGATAAAAAAGAGTTAACTATAACTCAAATTACAAAAGCCTATGTAAATAGAATGAAAGAAAAAGAAAAAGACGTACAAGCCTTTGTAAATACATTAGAAGATGAGGCATTAAGCAAGGCAGAGGAATTAGAAAATAAAGTAAAAAGCGGAGAAGTAAAGGGAGACTATGTAGGTATTCCAATAGGTATAAAAGATAACATTTGCACAAAAGGAGTAAAAACAACTTGTAGTTCAAAAATGTTAGAGAATTTTGTTGCACCATATGATGCGACAGTAGTAGAAAAATTAAATGCAGAAGGTTTAATTAATTTGGGAAAATTAAACATGGATGAATTTGCTATGGGAGCTTCAACAGAGTATTCAGCATTTAAGAGTACAAGAAATCCATGGAATTTAAACACAGTTCCAGGAGGTTCATCTGGTGGTAGTGCTGCAGCGGTAGCAAGTAATATGGTACCTTGGGCATTAGGCTCAGATACAGGAGGTTCAATACGTCAACCTTCAGCTTTTTGTGGAGTTGTTGGTTTAAAGCCAACTTATGGTTTAGTATCAAGGTATGGCTTAGTAGCATTTGCATCATCTTTGGACCAAATAGGTCCAATTACAAAAGATGTTGAAGATACTGCAATATTATTAAATATGATTACAGGTCATGATAGAAGAGATACAACATCAGAAAATATAGAGAAAAAAGACTATACTAAGGCATTAAAAAATGATGTAAAGGGTATGAAGATAGGACTTCCAAAAGAGTATTTTGGGGAAGGCATAAATAGTGAAGTAAAAGAAAAATTATATGAAGCAATAGAAAAGTATAAAGAATTAGGAGCAGAAGTAGAAGAATTTTCATTAAATATAGCAGACTATGCATTAGCTACATATTATATTATTGCCTGTGCTGAAGCAAGTTCAAATTTAGGAAGATTTGATGGAATTCGTTATGGATATAGAACTAGTAATTTTTCAAGTTTAAAAGATATATACAGAAATTCTAGAAGTGAAGGATTTGGAGCAGAGGTTAAAAGGAGAATAATACTTGGAACCTATGTGCTTTCATCTGGTTATTATGATGCATATTACAAAAAAGCTCAACAAGTTAGAACATTAGTAAAGAAAGAGTTTGATAAAGCATTTGAAAAGTATGATGTACTACTTACTCCAACTGCACCTAATGTTGCATTTGAAATTGGTACAAAATCAAATAATCCATTAGAAATGTATTTGGCAGATATTTGCACAGTTTCTGTAAATATAGCAGGACTTCCTGGAATATCTATTCCATGTGGAGTTAATTCAGAAGGTATGCCAATAGGAATGCAACTAATTGGTCCAAAATTTGGAGAAGAAGATTTATTAAATGCAGCATATACATATGAACAAGCTGTTAAGTTTAGAGAAAAATATAAACCAGAATTTAAAAAATAATAGTTTATATTTTCAATAATATGTGAGCATATAAATAAACTAAGAATGCTTTAGAAAGGAATGATAGTAAAATGGCAAAAGAAGATTATGAAATGGTAATTGGTTTAGAGGTTCACGCAGAGCTTTCAACAAAAACAAAAATATTTTGTAGTTGTCCTACTGAATTTGGTGCAGAACCTAACAAGCATACATGCCCAGTATGTATGGCAATGCCAGGAACGCTACCAGTATTAAATGAAAAAGTAGTAGAGTATGCAGTTAAGGCAGGTCTTGCTACAAATTGTGAAATCTCAAGAAATAGTAAAAATGATAGAAAAAATTATTTTTATCCAGACCTTCCAAAATCATATCAAATTTCACAATTTGATATGCCTCTTTGTGAACATGGTTATGTAGAAATAGATAAAGAAGATGGAGAAAAGAAAAAAATAAGATTAACACGTATCCATATAGAAGAAGATGCTGGAAAATTAAATCATAATGAATTTGGAGGAGGTAGCTTAGTAGATTTAAACAGAGCAGGAGTTCCACTTATAGAAATAGTTTCTGAACCAGATTTAAGAAGTCCAGAAGAAGTAGATAAATATTTAAGGAAAATAAAATCAATACTTGAATATATAGAAGTTTCAGATTGTAAAATGCAAGAAGGTTCACTTCGTGCAGACGTAAACGTTTCTGTAAGAAAAAAGGGGGCTACAGAGTTTGGAACACGTACAGAAATGAAAAATATGAACTCTTTTAGGTCTATTGCAAGAGCTATAGAATATGAAGCAGAAAGACAAATTGAAGTTATTGAAGAAGGTGAAAAGATAGAGCAAGAAACTTTACGTTGGGATGATGTATCTGGAAGAACATTTTCTATGAGAGATAAAGAAGATGCACAGGATTATAGATATTTCCCAGACCCAGATTTAGTTGCAATTCGCCTATCAGAAGAATATATAGAAGATATAAAAAAGAATTTGCCAGAATTACCAGAAAGCAGAAGAGCAAGATATATTTCAGAATATAATATAACAGAAAAAGATAGCAATTTATTAACTGCATCAAAATATTTATCAAATATGTTTGAAGCTGCAGAAAAAATATGTAAAGAACCAAAAGCTGTTGCAAATTGGTTGTTATCAGATGTTTCAAGAATATTAAATGAAAAGGAATTGGAACCAGAATCTATACCATTTACAGCAGAGCAACTTGCAAAAATGATACAATTAATTAGTAAAGGAACAATTAGTTCTGCAATAGCAAAAAAAGTTTTAGAAGAACTATTTGAAAATCCAAAAGATCCAGAAGAAATAATCAAAGAAAAAGGTTGGATTCAAATTTCAGATGAGGGAGCAATAAAGGAAGTAGTGTTAAAAATACTAGAAGCAAATCCTCAATCTATTGCAGATTATAAAGCAGGTAAAGATAGAGCATTAGGATTTTTAGTAGGTCAAGCTATGAAAGAAACTAAAGGAAAAGCAAATCCTCAAATGCTTAACAAGATGTTTTTAGAGCAGTTAAAGTAATGAAGATTAGGTGGTTAAATTAATAGGCGTGGTTAAACTAACAGGGACGGGGTTAAATAGTTTAGCAAAAGAGTATCTACATTATATGCAAAACATGAATATTATATATTTTGAAGTGATTCGTGGGGACCGTTTTAGAAAATGTTACGAACGTAAGTGAGTTACATTTTCTTAAATGGGGCAACGTAAAAATATATAATATTCATGTTTTGCATACAGTTATATAATTTTACTTTTGCTAAACTATTTAACCCCGTCCCTGTTAGTTTAACCACGCCCTCTTAGTTTAATCACGCTCATCTTATTTTAACATCAATATTAATTTACCTCTTTTTTTAGTTTATCAAAACCAATTCCACAGATAATAAATGCTACAGAAAACATTAAACTAGATTTAAATAAAGAATATCCTATGTAAAATAGAATTGGCATACTATAAATGAAATTATATGTAAATAATATAAATACAGAAAATAAGCAAAATATAAAACAAAAAGTTAATCCTGATTTTACTAACTTTGAAATATCTTTATCAAAGTGCTTAATAGAGTTCAATAATCCATTAATATCATTTTTCATTAAAATCCCAGCTTTCTATAAAAATAATATAAAATAATATAGAACTATATATATTAATATTAACATAATATTAAACCAAAAATCAAAGGTAATTGTTGGCAAAAAATAAAGAGATATTGTATGATATGGATAATTCAATAAGTCAGATAATATATTTAATAAAATATTTGAATTTATGTAAATAATATGATATAATTCTGCTATAAATAATTATATAAATCTACCCTGTAGGGAAAGAAAGGAGCTTTAAAATGGATAGGCGGAAAAAAGTAATGTGTAAAAGAGTAATAGTAGTAGGGATAACTATTATAATTATTGCAATTCTTTTCTTTATTTTTGCTCTAAAAGGGCAGTCTACAAGTGAATTAATCGATTTTTTTGGTTATTCGGCTGTAACAACTTTTTTTACATTAATAGTAGCAGACTTGTGGTTGGGGGAGAATTCAGCGAATGCATTTGATATGCCTAGTTTTTATTTTGAAGACTCTCCAATTAATGTTATTGTTCAACCTTTTTTTGCATTTTTTTTAGTAATGTTTTGCATTATGAAGGCTATAGTAGTATTAGTTGGTTAAAAAAGTATCTCAAGAGTAATACTAGTGATACTGTAAAATTATAAAAACACTTCAATAACTATTATATAGTATTGAAGTGTTTTTACATAATAAAAAACTGTGCACAATTTTTCATTATATTATGCATTAATTGCATTTAATTTTTTAGCTAAGTTAGATTTTTTTCTAGCAGCTGTATTTTTTACTATAACACCTTTTGTGCAAGCTTGGTCTATTTTTTTAGTAGCTTCTACAAATAATTTTTTTGCATCTTCTACATTACCTGCTTCTATAGCTTGTTCAAACTTTTTAACAGATGTTTTATAGCTTGACTTAACCATATTATTTCTTAATGTTTTCTTTTCAATTACATTAACTCTTTTTATAGCTGATTTAATATTTGGCATTTTTGCACCTCCCTTTAGGTTACTAATATAGCAAATAAAATTCTACCATAAATTAATAAATTTTGCAAGATATTCATGCAAAAAAACGTACAAATGAGTAAAAAAATTAAAATATAATAAAAATGACATATAAATTAATGCTAAAAGTTAGGAAATGATTAATAAAAAAGTTAAAATAATAAAAAAAGTTAAAAAAATTGCAAAAATATTTGAAAAAATGTTATAAACAATATATAATGTAAATACATTAAAAAGAAACGCGAAAGAACAAAATGAAAGGAGCGATTTTTATGAATATAAAAATAACAGGAAAGGAACTTAAAGCAACAGATGCGATAAAAGACTATATTGAAAGAAAAAGCGAAAGATTAGTAAAATATTTTGGAGAAGATCTTGATGTAACTGCTACAATAAAATCAGAAGGAAAAGAGCAAGTTGCCGAATTACATGTAATAGGTGCTGGAAATGTTTATAGAGCTGTAACAGCGCATAAAGACTTATATGCATCAATAGATAAAGATATTGATATATTAGAGGGTCAAATAAGGAAAACAAAAACTAAAAATGATAAGCAAAATATGACAGAGTCAATAAGAACAAAAGAAATATCAGGAATTATGGGTTCTGAGCCAGAAATTGAGAATGAAATAATAAAAACTCTTTATTATGAAATAAAACCAATGGCACCAGAAGATGCAAAATTACAATTACAAAGTAAACCTCAAAATACATTCCTAGCATTTATAAATATAGATACAGAAAAAGTAAATGTTATTTATAAACTAAAGGATAACAAGAATTATGGATTAGTAGAGCCAGAGGCTTAGAACTATAACAAAATAAAATAAAACAAGAATACCCAAAATCAAATGAAAATGAGAGCATTTTACTATATAAGTGGTATAATGTTCTCTTTTTATGATTTTTTATAAAATTAGTATAAAAATTTATGAGATATTTTATATTTATTATATGTGACTTGCAAGAAAAAAGGAAAGGAATGTAATTTATTATGGAAGCAATTATTTTTATTGGAATTATTTTATTTATCATTTTAATAATAGTATTAATACAGTATAATAAGTTGATTAAATTAAGAAATAAAGTAAAACAAGCAGAATCTGCAATAGATGTATATTTAACGCAAAGATTTGATTTGATTCCTAATCTTGTAAGGGTGGTAAAAGAATATACTAATCATGAAGAAACAATATTAACCAAGATTACAGAACTAAGGGAAAAATATTTAAAGGAAAAAAATATGAAAGATGGTCAAAAGTTAAATAATGAATGTAATCAATTATTGGTAGTTATTGAAAATTATCCTGATTTGAAAGCAAGTGAACAATATTTGAATTTACAAAAATCCTTAACTAAAATGGAAAACCAGCTACAAGCCGCAAGAAGAGTATATAATGTAGAAGTTACTGAGTACAATACAGCAATTAATGTATTTCCAAGGAATATTATAGGAAAGCTTTTAGGATTTAGAGAAGCAGATTTATTTGAAGCAAATTTACCTAACAATTAGAAACATAAAAATAAATTTTTAGAATAGAAAGAGAAAAAAATGGATAATAATTTTGAAGAAATTTATCAGAAAATAATTAGTGAACTAAATAAAGAAGATGTGGAAAAACTTAAAACTAAGAAAATTGAATCAAAATATATATTGATAATAGCAATAATTTCATTAGTAACATGCACATTTCCATTGTTTATAATTTTATTACCAATTTTATTAATATCTTCTGTATCAAAGCAAACGTCTAATAACAATATTTTTTTTAAGCAAAACATTATAAAGAAAATGATACAATATTATAATAGTAGTTTTATATATAATTCTGCAATTGGAATACATACTGGGGAGTATAGTAAAACATGGCAAGAAAAATATAATAGGTACCATGCAGAAGATGATATAAATGGCATATTAAAAAATAATTGCAGGTTTGAGATGTCTGATGTAAGTGCACAATATGTTACATATGATTCAGAAGATAGGGAACAGGTAAAGACAGTATTTAGTGGAATTTTTGCAAGGATAGAGCTACCTAAAAATTTTATAGATGAATTGTATATATGTGGAAAATCTAAAGATATAGAAAATCTGGAAAGAGTAAAAATGGACTCTAGCGAGTTTGAAAAAAATTTTAGAGTGTATGCATCTAATAAAATTATAACATTTCAATTATTAACGATGGATATTATGCAGTCATTAATAGAGTATAAACAAAACAATAATATAGAGTTTGAAATTTGTATAAAAGGAAATCTTTTGTATATTAGATATTGGACTGGAGATATTTTTGAATTAGGCATGGGAAAAGAGATTACTGACCATGATATAATTCAAAAATACTATAATATTTTAGATTTTACTGTAAAACTTTCTGAAAGACTTTCAGATATTATTCTGGAAATTCAATTATAATTATCTTTTAATGTTATACTAAAATAAAGAGAAGATGGGTTTATCAAATTATAAAACCCATCTTTTTATATATTTAGGTCAAAACTATTTCATTTGGCTTTCAGCTTGTTGTATTAATTTTCTAACCATATTTCCACCTATTCTTCCAGCATCTCTAGAAGATATATTTCCATTATAACCATCTTTTAAAGTTACACCAACTTCACTAGCTACTTCATATTTGAATTTATTTAAAGCTTCTCTTGCTTCTGGAACTACTTTAGAATTTGAATTTGTCATTGTTTTCACCTCCAAAAATAAGATTTGAAAATTTTTGTTTTCAATACATATAATGTTCAAAAAAAGTATAAAATAAACTGGTAATATATTCAAAAATTTTTTAATTTAACTTTAGTAGAATTAGTATTTATATAAATTATTGAATATTAGTTGATTTTTTTATGATAGAATGTATATTAAAGATGAATTAAATGTGAAATATTTGAAAAAAATATTGACAAAAATGAAATTGTAGATATAATATATAAAAATCAAAAATAAATAACATCAAGACAAGGAGGGATAGTAGTAATGGAAGAAAACAAGGAAGTACTATTAACACAGGAGGGTTATGATAAACTTGAACAAGAGTTAGATTACTTAAGAACTACTAAAAGAGCAGAAGTTGCAGAAAGGATAAAGATAGCTTTAGGTTTTGGGGATTTATCAGAGAATTCAGAATATGATGAAGCAAAAACAGCTCAAGCAGAAAATGAGGCAAAAATAGCAGATTTAGAAAATAAAATAAGATATGCAAAAATTATAGATGAAGCCGAAATAGACACGAAAACAGTTCAAGTTGGAAATGTGGTTAAAGTTTATGATATGGAATTTGACGAAGAGCAAACATACACTATCGTTGGCTCAACAGAAGTTGATTTATCACAAAATAAAATTTCAAACGAATCTCCTATTGGCGCAGCATTATTAGGTGCAAAGAAAAATCAAATAGTAGAAGTTCAAGCACCAGCTGGCGTTATGAAATTTAAAATTTTATCAATAACAAAATAATGAAAATATAATTAAAAATGAAAAACTCCAGTTTTGCTTATAAACTGGAGTTTAGTTATTTTAATCTTTTTTATCTTCATCAGAATTTTCTTCTTCATCATTTTTATTATGTTCTTTGTGCTTTTTATCATCAGACATAACTTCTTTAATTGCACCTAGACTTCCAAGAGCAGATGTTGCTTCAAATGGTATAAATACTTTGTTAGATTCACCATTTGCAACTTCTTTTAAAGCTTCTAAAGATTTTAGTTGTACTAATCTATCATCTGGCTTAGATTTCATCATAGCAGAGTAAACATCTTCAATTTCTTTAGCTTTGGCTTCAGCTACTCTCCTAATGGCTTCTGCTTCACCGGCGGCAGTTCTTATTCTTGCTTCTCTTTTAGCTTCTGCTTCTAATATTGCAGCAGCTTTTTTACCTTCTGCAAGTGTTATTTCAGATTGCTTTTTACCTTCAGCTTCTAAGATTAAAGCTCTTTTATTTCTTTCTGCATTCATTTCTTTTTCCATTGCATCTCGTATATCTGCTGGAGGTGTAATGTCTTTTATTTCAACTCTATCTATTTTGCAACCCCATTGGAATGTTGAGTCATCTAAACTTGCTTTTAGTGAAACGTTAATTTCATCTCTTGAACTAAATGTTTCATCTAGTAACATCTTTCCAACTATATCACGTATAGTTGTAAGAGATAAATATTCAAGTCCCTTTCTTAAAGATTGAATTTCATAAACTGCTTTTGCAGGATCTATTATTCTATAGAAAACAACAGTATCTATTGTTATTGTGACATTGTCCTTAGTAATAACCTCTTGAGGAGGTATATCTAAAGTTTGTTGTTTTAAACTTACTACGCTACGAATATGATCTATAAATGGAATGATGAATGTAAGACCAGCATCTGCGACTTTATGAAATTTACCAAGCCTTTCTATAATATATACTTCTGATTGTTTTACTACTTTTATTGATTTGAAAATAAGAAAAACCAATAGAGCAATTATTAGTAACGTGATTGCAATTGATATAATTGTTTCTACCATAATTATATTCCTCCTAATATTTTCTAAAACTTTATAACAATACCATTATATCATACTTTTAGCATAAATGGAAGTATTTTTGAAAATTTTTATGTTCACTTTAAATGCAAGCTATTACTTTAAATTTAAATGGTATAAAATAATTATTGTAGTTCATAGCAAAGGACTCCTATTTTAGGAGCCCTTTGCATTAAATCATAGGAAACCACTCTAGGCAAGGCAGGTCATTCTGATTTCATCGAGGAGCATTTTGTAGTTATGGATAAAAATAACGTGAGCTTTATACTCCTCCGCCATTGTATCCAGGTCTGGAGAATCGGTTGTAATTCTTTTGCCGGTAATGCCAAGCTCGGCCAAAAGTTTATCCGGAATTTCCTTACCTTCCTGCAAGTATCCGTGTGCTTCTACCAACTGGTTATGCCGTTTTTTCTGGAACTCGTCTACTCTGTTTGTGCTCTGACTACTAAGTCTGTTCATTGGTGTTTTCCCCCTTAAATTTGGATGACCATTAAGGTCAATATACGGTTACAATACAGCGATTATAACATAAATTTACATAAAATGCAACAAAAAAAGAAAAAACTATTTAAAAATAGTAAAAAATATGTTAAAATGTATTAGATTTTTAGATTATAAGATGGTAGGTGTAAATATGAGCAAAAAAGTCGCGTTTTGTACTTTGCGGTTGTAAAGTAAATCAATATGAAACTAATGCAATGATAGAGCAGTTTATGCAAAATAATTATGAATTAGTAGATTTTAATGAAAAAGCAGACATATATGTAATAAATACTTGTACTGTAACAAATATAGCAGATAGAAAGTCTAGACAAATGTTAAGAAAGGTAAAAGAGATTAATAAAGATGCAGTATTAGTAGCATGTGGTTGCTATGCACAAGTCGCGAAGGAAGAATTAGAAAAAATAGAAGAAATCAATTTAATATGTGGAGTGAATGAAAAAAATAAAATAGTACAATATGTAGAAGAATATATTGCTCAAAATTCTAAAAATATTAATAACCAGAAAGTTAATAAAAAAATAACGAAAATAACAGATGTAATGCAACAAAAAGAATTCTTAGATTTTGGTCAAGCGACTTATACAGAAAAAACAAGAGCTGTTATTAAAATTCAAGATGGCTGTGATAGATTCTGCACATATTGCATAATTCCATATGCAAGAGGAAGAGTTAGAAGTAGAAAAATTGAAAGTATAGTAAGTGAAGTAGAAAAAATAGCTAAGCAAGGAATTAAAGAAATAGTAATTACAGGAATACATATAGCATCTTATGGAAAAGATTTTAGCAATGGAATTTCTTTAATAGATTTATTGGAAAAGTTAAATGAAGTTGAAGGAATAGAAAGAATTCGCTTAGGCTCATTAGAACCTACTATAATAAATGAAGAATTTTTAAATAGACTAACAAAATTAGAAAAAATATGTGATCATTTTCATTTATCACTTCAAAGTGGATGTGATGAGACTTTAAAAAGAATGAATAGAAAATATACAACAAAGGAATTTGAGAAAGTTACGGAGCTACTAAGAAAATTTTATCCGAATGTATCATTAACTACTGATGTTATTGTTGGTTTCCCTGGAGAAACAGAAAGTGAGTTTGAAGAAACATATAAATTTTTGGAAAAAATTAATTTTTATAAAATGCATATTTTCAAATATTCACAGAGAAAGGGCACGAAAGCTGCAGTAATGCCGAATCAGATAGATGGTAATAAAAAAGAAGAAAGAAGTAGAAAGTTAATTGAATTATCAAATAGAAATGAAATGAATTACAATAATCAAGAAATTGGAAAAGAATTAAATGTATTATGGGAAGAAAAAGAAGGAAATTATATAAAAGGTCATACTAGCAATTATAAAGTAGTAAAAATGCCATATAAACCAATAGAAAATACAATTACAAAAGTAAAAATAGATAAAACTGAAAATTTAGAACTCATAGGAACTGGTAATTGAATATTGTAACAGTTGTATATTGTAGCAATTAAGTATTGAAACAACTGTATATTGTAGCAATTATGTATTGAAACAACTGGATATTAAACGGATTAACAATTAGATACAATATTTAAATATAGTATAAATTAGTTAAATATTAGCAAAAAGTATTAGTTGCAAAATAAGAAATATTGTAATATAATAGGCTTTGTTAATGGTTAAAATAGGAATATTAATGGCATTGAAATATACATTGAGAATATTAAAAATAATATTAGAATTATTAATAATAATTTAAAAATGTAATTGCATAGTTAATATCAAAAAGGAAAGGTAAGGTAATAGAAAATGGCAAATGTAAATTTAAAAGATTTATATATAAATTTTTTTATAAGTAAGGGGCATGTTCAAATACCATCAGCGCCAGTAGTTCCAGAGAATGATCCAAGCGTATTATTTAATACAGCTGGAATGCAACCATTAGTACCATATTTAATGGGGCAAAAGCATCCACTAGGAACAAGGCTTTGCGATTATCAAAAATGTGTAAGAACAAACGATTTAGATTCAATAGGAGATAAAACACATCATACTTTTTTTGAGATGCTAGGAAACTGGAGTTTAGGAGATTATTTTAAAAAAGAATCTATAAGTTGGAGTTTTGAATTTTTAACAAAAGTTTTAAATATACCAGTAGAAAAGTTAGCAGTAACAGTATTTGAGGGTGATGAAACTATCCCAAGAGATGAGGAATCAGCAGGAGTTTGGAAGAGCTTAGGCATACCTGAAGAAAGAATTAGTTATTTAAATAAAGATAACAATTTCTGGATTGCAGGAGAGACAGGACCTTGTGGACCAGACACAGAAATATTTTATTGGAGAAGTAATGATCCTGTTCCAGAAAAACATAATCCAGATGATGAAAGATGGGTAGAGATTTGGAACAACGTATTTATGCAATATGAAAAATTTGCAGATGGAACAGTAAAAGAACTTCCAAAGAAAAACGTAGATACAGGGATGGGTGTTGAAAGAACAGTTGCAATATTAGAAGGTGTAGACGATAATTACCTAACTTCTATATGGAAAGATGTTATAGATAAAATAGAAGAAATGTCAAATACAACCTATGAAAAGGATGCAAAAAGTATAAGAATTATTGCAGATCATATTAGAACGGCAGTATTTATATCTGGAGATAATTCTGGAATAAAACCTTCTAATACAGATCAAGGCTATATATTAAGAAGATTAATTAGAAGAATGATACGTCATGCTAAAAAAATAGGTATAGACTTAAATAGCGGTTTTGAGAGAATATTGGCAGAAATGATAATAGAAAAATATGAAAAATATTATGATGAATTAGCAAAGAATAAAGAAGTAATATTAGATGTACTAACAAACGAATTGAACAAATTTAATAGAACCTTAGAAAAAGGTCTAAAAGAATTTGAAAAAATTGTATCAAATTTAGATTCAAAAATATTAAATAAGGATTTAGCATTTAAATTATATGATACATATGGTTTCCCTTTAGAGTTAACAGTGGAACTTGCACAGGAGCAAGGAATAGAAGTAGATAAGGAAGGGTTTAACGAAAAATTTAAAGAACATCAAGAAAAATCAAGAGCTGGTTCAGAACAAAGATTTAAAGGAGGATTAGCTGGAAATGGAGAAATAGAAACCAGATACCATACAGCTACTCATTTATTAAATGCAGCTTTAAAGCAAGTAGTTGATAAAAACATTCATCAAAGAGGTTCAAATATTACAACAGAGAGAATGAGATTTGACTTTAACTGTGATCATAAATTAACAGAAGAGGAAAAACAAAAAGTAGAAGATTTAGTAAATGAATGGATAAAACAATCTATTCCTGTAACAGTAGAAGAAATGAAGAAAGAAGATGCTATAAAATCTGGTGCAGAATGTATGTTTATAGAGAAATATCCAGATATAGTTACAGTATATTCAATAGGAAATTTTTCAAAAGAATTATGTGGTGGACCTCATGTAAAAAATACAGAAGAGCTTGGTACTTTTAAAATTAAGAAAGAAGAAGCAAGTTCAGCAGGAATAAGAAGAATTAAGGCAGTACTTATAAAATAGTTAAATTTTAAATGGAAAAAAGTATAGAAACTAATGCAAATGTCACAAATTGAAAGGAAAGGTGTTAGAATGGAAGATTGTATTTTTTGTAAAATTGTAAAAGGTGAAATACCATCAGAAAAAGTTTATGAAGATGATGAATTAGTAGCTTTTAAGGATATTAATCCAGTTGCTCCAATTCACATTTTAGTAATTCCTAAAAGGCATATATCAATGTTAACAGATTTAAAAGAAAGTGATGAGTTGCTAATAGGTAAAATTTTTACAACTATAAATAAAATTGCAAAGGAACAAGGCTTTATGGAACAAGGATATAGAGTTATTGCAAATTGTGGAAAAGATTCAGGACAAGAAGTTATGCATATTCATTTTCATATACTTGGAGGAAAGAAATTAGGAGCTAAAATTGTTGGATAAAATTAATTTGTTTAGTAATTATTAACAAATTAAATTCAATCTTTATATTCCATACAAGAGTAGTTTTACGAGCATATAAAATAGTTATATAGAAATATAAAAAAATAGTAGAAAAACTGTAAGAAATGTGTTATAATGATTATAGTGGTAGTTTTATGTAGTTATCACGAATTATTCAAGAGCTGTAATAAAAAATGATAAATTTCACATAGGAGGGAAATATTATGTTTGAAAGCAGGTATGGAAAATTTCTTACAATATTATTAATAATAGTTATTGTAGCAATTGTTGGGTTATTAGGATTTTTAGTTGTTAATTTAATAATCAACGCAAGTGATGATAATGAGGGAACAGAAGATGCAGAAAGGTTTATTAGTCAAGTAACAAATAAAGTAAATCAAAATAAAGAAAATACAGCAGAAGTGAATGAGGTTGATAACAGTGTAGCAATACCTAACATAGAAGATAATACTCAACCACCAGCTCCTAGTGGTGGTAGTGGTTCATCAAGTGGTGGTTCAACATATGAATTTGAAGGATTTACTGCTATTGGTGCCATAGAAATACCTAGAACAGGGTTGACAAAAACAATATTAAATGAAGTAACAGGTCAATCAATAAAAAAAGCAGTAGCTGTTTTATATCCATCAAATTTACAATTATTAAATGAACCAGGTAATGTAACAATAGTAGGACATAATTATAGAAATGGTACATTCTTTTCAAATAACAAAAATATTCAAGAGGGAGATAAAATATATATAACAGATATTAAAGGTAGAAGAGTAGAATATACTGTATATAGAAAATATTTTACAACAGCAGAGGACTCAGATTTTATGATGAGAGATACAAATGGCAGAAGAGAAATTTCATTATCTACTTGTACCGAAGATGTTAAACAAAGACTAGTAATATGGGCATCAGCAGACCCAGGATATTAATTTATAAAAAATAAAAATTCTTATTCTAAGTAATTAGAGTAAGAATTTTTTTGTTCAATAAAGTGAAAAAAATGATAGGAAATACTAAAAATATAATAAAATATAGGTTTAAAATAGATATGTCACACATAAATAGAAAATAAAATATTGAAAGAGAACGACTCATATGATATTG
>CANQSP010000012.1 GCA_947626555.1 uncultured Clostridia bacterium
GAGGAAAATGCTATGGCAGGAATGCTAATAACAAATTTAATGGAAGAGAGGAGAAAATTAATAGCAGAGAGTGAAAAGCGAGGAGAAAAGCGTGGAATCAAAGTTGGAGTTATAAATGTAGCAAAAGAAATGATAAAAAAATCCATACCAATAAAAACCATAGAAGAAATAACAAAATTAAAAGAAGATGAACTAAATAAAATACAAGAGGAATTGTTAGCAATGGATAAAAGTGAATAAAAATAAACAAATATATAGCTAACTAAAAAAGCCAAAATCTGTTTGACAATAGTTATAAAAGATAATATAATATCTACATCAATTTTATAAAATATAGTAATAAAAATAGCCTTTAATAGAAGGAAGGATGAATTCAAATGAAATTAATATCATGGAATGTAAATGGAATAAGGGCAGCGGTAAATAAAGGTTTTATGGATTTTTTTAAACAAATTGATGCAGATATTTTTTGTTTGCAAGAAACAAAAATGCAAGAAGGTCAATTAGAATTAATATTAGACGGCTATTATCAATATTGGAATAGTGCGCAAAAAAAAGGATATTCTGGAACTGCCATATTTACAAAGAAAAAACCATTAAATGTAACATATGGAATAGGCATAGAAGAGCATGATAAAGAAGGAAGAATCATAACATTAGAATATGAAAAATTTTATATTGTAGATTGCTATACACCAAATGCTAAAAGAGAATTAGAAAGACTAGAATATAGAATGGTTTGGGAAGATGAGATAAGAAAATATTTAAAAAGATTAGATAATAAAAAGCCTGTAATATATTGTGGGGACTTAAATGTTGCTCATAATGAAATAGATTTAAAGAACCCTAAATCAAACAGAGGTAATGCGGGTTTTACAGATGAAGAAAGAGGCAAAATGACAGAACTTTTACAAAGTGGTTTTACAGATTCTTTTAGATATCTATATCCAAATAAAGAGGAAAGCTATTCATGGTGGTCATATATGGGTCATGCAAGAGAAAAAAATATAGGCTGGAGAATAGATTATTTTATAGTGTCAAAATCAATTGAAAGTAAAATAGAAGAAGCGTCAATTTATGAAGAAATATTTGGCAGTGACCATTGCCCAGTAGGCTTACAAATAAAGATATAAGTTATGGCAAATTAACAAAATAAGCTTTAATCTTGATAGAGCAAAAGAATAAAAATGTAATAGGGGGATTTGATAAAATGGAAAAAGAAAAAAGACATTGGACAAAATGGTTATATTGGTTATCATTAGTAGCAGTAGCAATATTTTTATATAAAGTTTTGGATAATTTTGCAGATATTATGAATTCAATAGGAAGTTTTTTTAAATTAATAACGCCATTTTTTATAGGAATTTTAATTGCTTACATATTATATTTGCCTTGTAAAAAAGTGGAAGAATTATTAAGAAAAACGAAAAAAGGTATATTATATAATAAGGCAAGACCTATAAGTGTAGTATTGGTGTATATTATAGCTCTTATATTAATAATAATACTTATGACATTTATATTGCCACCAGTAATAGAAAGTGTTATAGATTTAACAAACAACTTTCAAAATTATTATAATATAGTAACTTCACAAATAAATACACTTCCAGAAGATTCATTTTGGAAAACCACTGTTATTCAAAATATAATGGATGCTGTTAAAAGTTTTGATTTAACACAATTTATAAATATAGAAGCAATTTCACAATATGCAAGAGGTGCGATTGATTTTGCAAATGGCATAATTAATACATTTGTAGCAGTTATAGTTTCTACATATATTTTAATAAGCAGAAAATCAATAATAGATTTTCTAAAAAAATTAACAGGCGCAATGGTAAACAAGAAAACATACCAAAATATAGAAATGTATTTTAATCGTTCAAATAAAATATTTTTCAACTTTATTGCAAGCCAATTAATAGATGCAGTAGTAGTGGGAGTAATAACATCAGTAGCAATGTCTATAATGGGAATAAAATATGCGGTGTTATTAGGATTTATGATAGGTCTATTTAATATGATTCCGTATGTTGGTGCAATTATAGCAGTAGTTATTTCAGCAGTTATAACATTCTTTACGGGAGGAATAGAAACAGCAATATGGATGGTAATTGTAGTCACGATATTACAACAAATAGATGCTAATATTATTAATCCAAGAATAATAGGAAACTCTTTAAAAATAAATCCATTATTGGTTATTTTTGGTATAACTGTTGGTGGCGAATATTTTGGAATAATAGGAATGTTTTTAGCAGTACCAGTAGTTGCCATTTTAAAGGTTTTGGTAACAGATTTTATAGATTATAGATATAAAAAAAGAAAATTATTAGAAGAAAACATAGAAGAAGTTTAAAAATAATATGCCCTTAAAGACATAAGAATAGTAGCATAAGTGCATAAAAATAGAAAAGTAATAAAAAAATAATATTTGAAAAAAAGTAAATTTAAAAGGCAAAAAAATAGCGAAATTTTAGCAAAAAAATGTTGACAACCCTAAAAATATGTTATATACTTATAAAAGTATAAGGGGAGTTTTATCACAAGTTAAAAAGATGAAACGCAAAATAACTCCAAAATATACGGAATAACGGGGTTGGTAAAAATAAAAATTAATATAAATTTCTTAATACAAAAATAAAAAACAAAAAGGTATCCTATAAATTGGAATACCTTTTTGTTGCGTCTTTATGAAAAAATAAGATTTAGTAAAGTTCGCAAAAGTCAGCCAAATTCCGTGGTACATTTAAAAATTTGTAAATTTAAAAAAGAAGAGGAATTGTTAGTGCTTTCTTCGTAAAATAAGTTCTTATGAGCAGTAGAACCCTATCTTGCGTAAGCAAAACACAAAACAAGAAGGACTTCTTTTAATATAAATTTAATTCACAAAAGGGAACTAAAAATTAAATGCTAATTTTAAATTTTTTTAATTCCAATAAAAGCATTTAAAAATTAGTTCAAAATTAAAATCTGCTTAAATTTTTATCAATTTAGGGGTGATTAGTTTGGTAAAAGATATCAAACACGAAAAATGCACACGTAAAACGTTTGCAAAAATAGGCGATTTTATTGATATGCCTAACCTTATTAAGGTTCAAAAAGACTCATACGATTGGTTTGTAGAAGAAGGGCTTGGAGAAGTATTAAGAGACATTTCACCAATAGTAGACTACTCTGGAAATTTAGTTCTAGAATTTTTCGATTATTACATGGAAGAAAAGACAAAATATAGTGTAGAAGAAGCGAAAGAAAGAGATGCAACATATTCTACAAGGTTGCATGTAAAAGTTCGCTTAATTAATCGTGAAACTGGAGAAATTAAAGAGCAAGAAATTTATCTTGGAGATTTTCCACTTATGACTAACAGTGGAACATTTATCATCAATGGTGCAGAAAGGGTTGTAGTAAGTCAGCTTGTTCGTTCACCAGGTTGTTACTATGCAACAGAATACGATAAATCTGGAAAACGTATTTACACATCAACAGTTATGCCAATTCGTGGAGCATGGATTGAATACGAAACAGACGGAAACGATGTATTTTGGGCAAGAGTAGACAGAACAAGAAAAATTCCAGTAACTTGTTTGTTAAGAGCATTAGGAATAGAGACAGATGAGCAAATATTAGAATTATTTGGAGACGAAGAAAAAATAAAAGCAACAATTCAAAAAGATCCAATAAAAAATCCAGATGAAGCATTAATTGAAATTTACAAAAAGTTAAGACCAGGAGAACTTCCTACTGTAGATGCTGCTAGAAACTTATTTACAGGTTTATTCTTTGATGAAAGAAGATATGACTTAGCAAAAGTTGGAAGATACAAATTCAACAAAAAATTAAGTTTAGCATCAAGAATAAAAGGATTAGTTGCATTTGATAACATAGTAGACCCAGAAACAGGAGAAGTATTAGTAGAAAAAGATAATGTTATATCAAAAGAAGTAGCAGAGCAAATTCAAAATACAGGAATAAATATAGTAGACGTAAAAGTTAACGACAAGAAAGTAAAAATAATAGGAAACGGAACAGTAAATATCTATAAATATTTACCAGACTTAGACCTTTCAGATTTACACTTCAAAGAAGAAGTAAACTTTGCAGTATTAAAATCAATATTAGATACTACAGAAAAGAAAGACTTAAATAAAGTATTAAAAGAAAGAAAAGATGAATTAATACCAAAACATGTTACAAACGAAGATATAATAGCATCTATAAGCTATTTGTTAAATTTAGACCATGGTTTAGGAAATGTAGATGATATAGACCATTTAGGAAATAGACGTATAAGATGTGTTGGTGAGTTATTACAAAATCAATTTAGAATTGGTTTAACAAGGTTAGAAAGAGTTGTTCGTGAAAGAATGACAATACAAGATTTAGACATAGTAACACCTCAAACATTAATAAATACAAAACCAATTACTTCATCAATTAGAGAATTCTTTGGAAGCTCTCAATTATCACAATTCATGGATCAAACAAACCCATTATCAGAGCTTACACATAAAAGAAGAATTTCAGCATTAGGACCTGGAGGTTTATCTAGAGAAAGAGCAGGTTTCGAAGTTAGAGATATTCACTATACTCACTATGGAAGACTTTGCCCAGTAGAATCACCAGAAGGACCAAACATAGGACTTATATCAGCACTTTCATCATTTGCAATTATAAATGAATATGGTTTCATAGAAACACCATATAGAAGAGTAGATAAAGAAACAGGAAAAGTTACAGATATAGTAGATTACATGCCAGCAGACGAAGAAGACAATTATATTATCGCGCAAGCATCAGAACCATTAGATGAAGAAGGAAAATTTATAAATAAAAGAATTCGTGTACGTCATAAATCAGAAATAACAGAGGTAGATAGAAGCGAAGTAGATTATGTAGACGTATCACCAAAGCAATTAGTTTCAGTTGCTGCTGCAATGATTCCTTTCTTGGAACATGATGACGTTAAGCGTTCATTAATGGGTTCAAACATGCAAAGACAAGCTGTTCCACTTCTTATGCCAGAAGCTCCAATAGTTGGAACAGGTATAGAATATAGAGCAGCAAGGGATTCAGGAATAACTATTATAGCAGAAAATGATGGTATAGTAGAAAAAGTTACAGGAAATGAAATAAAAGTAAGAAATTCAAAAGGTAGTGTAGATACATACAAACTACGTAAGTTCAAAAGAACAAACGGTGGTACATGTATAAATCAAAGACCAGTTGTAACAAGAGGAGAAAAAGTAAAAGAAGGAGACATTCTTGCAGATGGTCCAGCTACTAAAAATGGAGAAATGGCACTTGGAAGAAATGTTTTAATAGCATTTACAACATGGGAAGGTTACAACTATGAGGATGCGGTTTTAATTAGTGAAAGATTAGTTAAAGAAGATGTTTACACATCAATTCATATAGAGGAATATGACTGCGAATGTAGAGATACAAAATTAGGTCCAGAAGAAATTACAAGAGATATACCAAATGTTGGTGATGACGGATTAAAAGACTTAGACGAAAACGGAATAGTAAGAATAGGTGCAGAAGTAAGACCAGGAGATATTCTAGTTGGTAAAGTTACTCCAAAGGGTGAAACAGAACTTACTGCAGAAGAAAGATTATTAAGAGCAATATTTGGAGAAAAGGCAAGAGAAGTTAGAGATACATCACTTCGTGTACCACACGGAGAAGCAGGAACAATAGTAGATGTTAAAATATTTACTAGAGAAAATTCAGATGAATTAGGACCTGGTGTAAATCAAGTAATTAGATGTTATATAGCAACAAAGAGAAAAATATCTGTTGGAGATAAAATGGCAGGACGTCACGGAAACAAGGGTGTTATTTCAAGAATTTTACCAGTAGAAGATATGCCATTCTTAGAGGATGGAACTCCAGTAGATATAGTATTAAACCCACAAGGTATACCATCTCGTATGAACTTAGGTCAAGTTCTAGAGGTACACTTAGGTATGGCAGCAAAAGTATTAGGCTGGAAAGTTGCAACACCAGTTTTTGATGGTGCATCAGATGATGAAATAAAAGAATTACTTAGAGAAGCAGGATTAAGAGAAGATGGAAAGCAAATAGTATATGATGGTCGTACAGGAGAAAAATTTGATAACCCAATTACAGTTGGAGTTATGTATATGCTTAAATTACACCACTTAGTAGATGATAAAATACATGCTCGTTCAACAGGACCATACTCATTAGTTACACAACAACCACTTGGAGGTAAAGCTCAATTCGGTGGACAACGTTTCGGAGAAATGGAAGTTTGGGCATTAGAGGCATATGGTGCAGCATACACATTACAAGAAATGTTAACAGTAAAATCAGATGATGTTGTAGGACGTGTAAAAACTTATGAAGCAATAGTTAAAGGCGAAAACGTTCCTGAACCAGGAGTACCAGAAAGCTTTAAAGTTTTAATAAAAGAATTACAGTCATTAGGACTAGATATTCGTCTATTCTCAGAAGATAACCAAGAGTTAGAATTAAAAGAACATATTGATGAAGGTATAGACTATGAAGAAGCTAAAGTTGAAGACTTAGAAGGAAATGTTGTAAATGAGTCAGAACTTGAGGATAGCTATATACAAGCAGATGAGGATACTCAAGATTTATTAATAGATAATCCAGAAGATGCAGATGAAGATTCAGATGATTTATTTGAAGATTTTAATGATGATTTTGATGATGAAATTCTTTTTGATAATGATTTAGCAGATGACAATTTAGATAATGATGGATTAGAGTAATGTCTTATAATTAAAAATGAATTTTAACTAAATGTATTTAACAAATTTAAGAGATTTAACAAGTTTTAATTTAATAAATTTTAAAAGGGTTTTAAGAGGCGACAGTAAAGTGTGCAAGAGCGGGGGTTAGCCTCTTAGCCAGTTTGAAATTACCAAAAGGTTAAGAAGAAGGGGGCTTCTAAATAAAGTGGATGAGTTAGAATTATTTGATAAAATCAAAATAGGTTTAGCATCAGATGAAAAAATAAGAGAGTGGTCAAAAGGTGAAGTAAAAAAACCAGAAACAATAAACTACAGAACTTTAAAGCCAGAAAAAGATGGACTATTTTGTGAAAGAATATTTGGGCCAACAAAAGATTGGGAATGTCATTGTGGTAAATACAAAAGAGTTCGTTATAAAGGAATAGTTTGTGACCGTTGTGGAGTAGAGGTTACAAAATCTAAAGTTAGACGTGAAAGAATGGGACATATTGAACTTGCTGCCCCAGTAGCACATATTTGGTATTTCAAAGGAATACCTAGTAGAATTGCATTAATGTTAGATATTTCTCCAAGAAATCTAGAAAAAATAGTATATTTTGCATCATATATAGTTACAGACAAAGGTACTTCAGGTTTAATGAAAACACAAGTGTTGTCAGAAAAAGAATACCATGAAGCTGTTGAAAAATATGGAGAAGGAAGCTTTAAAGCAGAAATGGGAGCAGAGGCTCTAGAAAAATTGTTAAAAGAAATAGACTTAGACAAATTATCAGCAAAATTAAAGAAAGAACTTGAAAAAGCAAGTGAGCAAAAGAAAGCAAAATTAGTAAAAAGATTAGATACAGTAGAATCATTTAGATTATCTGGAAACAGACCAGAATGGATGATAATGAACGTTATTCCAGTAATTCCACCAGAATTAAGACCAATGGTACAATTAGATGGTGGTAGGTTTGCTACATCAGACTTAAATGACTTATACAGAAGAGTTATAAACAGAAATAACAGATTAAAAAGATTAATAGAGTTAGGTGCACCAGAAATTATAAAAAGAAATGAAAAGAGAATGTTACAAGAGTCTGTAGATGCTTTAATAGATAACTCAAGACGTGGTAGACCAGTAACAGGTGCAGGAAATAGACCTTTAAAATCTTTATCAGATTTATTAAAAGGAAAACAAGGACGTTTCCGTCAAAACTTACTTGGAAAACGTGTTGACTACTCAGGACGTTCAGTTATAGTAGTAGGACCAGAATTAAAAATATATCAATGTGGTCTTCCAAAAGAAATGGCAGTAGAGTTATTCAAACCATTTGTTATGAAAGAATTAGTTGGCAGAGGTATAGCACACAATATAAAAAATGCAAAGAGAATGGTAGAAAGACTTCGTCCAGAAGTTTGGGATATATTAGAGGATGTTATAAAAGATCATCCAGTAATGTTAAACCGTGCTCCAACACTTCATAGACTTGGTATACAGGCATTCGAGCCAGTATTAGTAGAAGGTAGAGCAATAAAATTACACCCATTAGTTTGTACTGCATTTAACGCAGACTTCGACGGTGACCAAATGGCAGTTCACGTTCCATTATCACCAGAAGCTCAAGCAGAAGCAAGATATTTAATGTTATCTGTAAATAACTTATTAAAACCACAAGACGGTAAGCCAGTTACAGTACCTACACAAGATATGATTTTAGGAAGTTATTATTTAACAATGGAAGTTGATGGAGAAAAGGGAGAAGGCAATTATTTTTCATCTCCAGAAGAAGCAGTAATAGCTTACGAAAACAAAGATGTAGGAATGCATGCAAAAATATTTGTAAGAATGAGCAAAAAAGATGAAGATGGAACAGAGAGACATAAAAAGGTACAAACAACAGTTGGAAGAATTATATATAATAAAGGAATACCTCAAAATTTAGGCTTTGTAGATAGAAGCAATCCAGAAAATGAATTTGAACCAGAAATAAATTTTGTCGTAAATAAGAAAAAATTAGGGAAAATTGTCGAAAAATGTATTAATGCATATGGTTTAGGTAGATCTGCTGAATTATTAGACTACATTAAATCTACAGGTTTCAAATATTCAACAACAGGTGGTATAACAGTTTCAATAGATGATGTAAAAGTACCAGAAGAAAAGCAAGCAATATTAGAAGGAGCATCACAAGAAGTTGAAAATGTATTAAAACAATATAGACGTGGTTTAATAACAGAAGACGAGAGATATCAATCTGTAATTAAAATATGGGAAAAAGCTACAAATGATGTAAGAGATGCCATGAAAGCAAACTTTACACAATTGAACCCAGTATTTATGATGTCAGACTCTGGAGCTCGTGGTAACTTAGACCAATTAAAGCAAATAGCAGGAATGAGAGGACTTATGGCTAGTACAACAGGTAAAACAGTTGAAATACCAATTAAATCTTCATTCCGTGAAGGTCTAGATGCACTAGAATACTTTATTTCAGCACATGGTGCTCGTAAAGGACTTTCAGATACAGCTTTAAGAACAGCAGACTCTGGTTATTTAACAAGAAGGTTAGTAGACGTATCACAAGACATTATAGTAAGAGAAGATGACTGTGGTTCACATGAAGGAATAGAATTAAGAGCAATAAAAGACGGAAATCAAGTAATAGAAACATTACAAGAAAGAATAATAGGAAGATATCCATTAGAAGATATAATAGATCCAAATACAAATGAAGTAATAGTAGATACAGAGACCTTAATAAACGATAAAATTGCAGATAAAATAGTAGCATCAGGAATAGAAGCTGTAAAAGTTCGTAGTGTATTTGGATGTAGAACAAAGAATGGTGTATGTTCAAAATGTTATGGTATGGGATTAGCAAGTCGTGAAAGAGTAAATATAGGTGAGGCTGTAGGAATAATAGCTGCTCAATCAATTGGTGAGCCAGGTACACAGCTTACAATGAGAACTATTCACTCTGGTGGTGTTGCTGGTGTTGCCGACATTACACAAGGTCTTCCTAGAGTTGAAGAATTATTTGAAGCCAGAAAACCAAAGGGTGTTGCAATTATATCTGAAATAGATGGAACAGTTAGAATAGATGATGAGAAGAAGAGAAAAGAAGTAATAGTAACATCTAAAGATGATAGCAAAACATATGTAATACCATTCGGTTCAAAATTAAGAGTAAAAGATGGAGATGAGCTAAAAGCTGGAGATCCTATTACAGAGGGTTCAATAAATCCAAATGAATTATTAGTAATAAAAGGAACAGATGGAGTATATAATTACTTAGTACAAGAAGTACAAAAAGTATATAGAAACCAAGGTGTTGATATAAATGATAAGCACATAGAAGTAATAGGAAGACAAATGCTTAAGAAAGTAAGAGTAGAAGATAATGGAGAAACTCCAATGTTTGCAGGATCTTTAGTAGATATGTATGAATTCGAAGACATAAACGAAAAAGCAAAAGCAGAAGGAAAACGCCCTGCAACAGGCAAGAGAGTACTTTTAGGAATAACAAAAGCATCACTTGCAACAGACAGTTTCTTATCAGCAGCATCATTCCAAGAAACAACAAGAGTTCTTACAGAAGCTGCCATAAAAGGAAAAGTGGACGAACTTATAGGCTTAAAAGAAAATGTTATCATTGGTAAATTAATACCAGCTGGAACAGGACTTGCAAAATACAAAAATACACAAATAAGCACAGAAGAAGTAGAAGAAGTAAATTCAGAAGTTCCAGTTAATTAAAAAAGTAACTTAACATTGATAGAAAATACAAAATTGCAATAAAAACAAGAGTACATTTAAAAAATAATTTTAAATGTACTCTTAAAATTTTATTTAGGAAAATCGCGAGCAAAATGTGCTTCCTTGACAAAATTGCCTAGAAAGAGTACAATAGTACTGTAAAAATTTAAAAGGAGGTTTATATGCTCAAAAACAATAATAGAGTAAATAATAGAATTGTATTTGAAAAGTTAGTATCAAAAACTAAAATATATTTAGTAATAATAGCTATATTACTAATGATTTTGTGTATATACGAAATAAATTTCATAATACCATCAATACTAATATTTATATTAATAGTAATGTATGCATATTGGACAAATAATAAAAGAAGAATAGAGCTTTCAGAGCATATAAAGGATTTAACATTAACAGTAGATACAGCAGCTAAAGGAACTTTAATTAATTCTCCATTTCCTCTAGTAATTGTAGAAACCGATGGAAATATAATATGGAAAAGTTCAAAATTCATTCATGAATTTGCCAATATAGATATAAATAATTATTTAATAGATATAGTAAAAGAATTGAAGTTAGAAATTGAAAATGGTAGTGAAGAAAATAAAAAAGATTTATCAGAACTTATAAAAAGATATGTTACTATAAATGATAAAACATATGAAATATTAGGAGAATTTGTGAAATCAAAGGATAAATCAAAAGATAAGTCAAAGCAAGATGAATATATGATGACATTGTATTTTATAGATGAAACTAATAACGTAAAATTAGAGCAAGAGTATGAGGATTCTAAAGTATGTGTTGGAATAGTTATGATAGATAACTATGAAGAAATAGTGCAAAGAATTTCAGACCAAGCAAGACCAGTAGTACAAGCAAAAGTAGAAAAAGCTCTATATGATTGGGCTAATGAATTCAAAGCATTAATAATAAAGTCAGATAGGGATACATTCGTTTTAATAATGGAAAAGGCGCAGTTAGAACTATTACAAGAGAACAAATTTAATATATTAGATAGCATAAAAGAAATATCAATACCTGGAAAACTTCAATCTACATTAAGTATTGCTATTTCAAATGAGGGCAATACAAATTACGAAAAATATAAATCAGCACAATCAGCAATAGATATTGCATTAGGACGTGGTGGAGACCAAGCTGTAATTAGAGAAGATGGCAAGTATGTATTCTATGGAGGAAGAGCTCAAGAGGTAGAAAAAAGAACAAAAGTAAAGGCTAGAATAGTATCCAGTGCTTTACAAGAATTGATGGAAGAAGCAGAAAATATAGTAATAATGGGACATACAAACAGTGATATTGATGCTATGGGAGCAGCTTTAGGTATATATAGAATAGCAAAAACAATAGAAAAAGATGCATATATAGTAAATAATACTGTGGGACTAAGTTTGGAAAACTTCATACAGACAGTTACTCAAGAAGAAGAATATAAAAATGCGTTAATAACTAAAAACGAAGCTTTAGAAAAAACAAATGAAAATACATTATTAGTTGTTGTAGATACTCACAAAACATCATATGTAGATGTGCCAGAATTATTAGAAAAAACTAGTAAAATAGTAATAATAGATCATCATAGAAGAAGTACAGATTTTATAGAAAACTCAATATTAACATTACATGAAGTGTATGCTTCATCTGCTTCAGAGCTTGTTACAGAACTTATTGAATATTCAGAAAATGATATAAAATTAACAGAGATAGATGCACAAGGATTGTATGCCGGAATAATGATGGATACTAAAAACTTTACATTTAAAACTGGAGTTAGAACTTTTGAAGCAGCCGCATATTTACGTAGATGTGGAGTAGATATAATAAAGGTAAAAAAATGGTTCCAAAGTGATTTGGAAACGTATAATAAAATTTCAGAGATTGTAGCAAAAGCTGAAATAGTAAATGACACAATAGGAATTTCTGTGTATGAAAATGAAGATGAGAATTCTAACATAGTTTGTGCAAAGGCAGCGGATGAACTATTAACTATAAGCAATATTACAGCATCATTTGTAATAGGAAAAATGGGAGAAAAAGTTTGCATTAGTGGACGTTCAATTGGAGATATAAATGTCCAAGTTATACTTGAAAAACTTGGAGGTGGAGGACATATAACATTAGCAGGTGCTCAAGTTGAAGGAATGGACATAAATGAAGTAAAGCAAGAATTAATAAATAGAATAACGGAGTATTTTAGTGAAATAGATGGTTAAAAAATAAATTTTATTAAGAAGTAAAAATATTGTATATAAAAGCATTTCAGATATAAAATATAAATGAAATGCTTTTTTGCGTAAGAAAAATATAAATAAATATTGACAAATTGTTAAAAAATATATATTATTAAAAAAGATAAAATAAATGGAGGGAAAAAAATGAAAATACAAAAGATTTTAGGAATACTATTAGCATTAGTTATGCTATTAAATGTAGTAACACCAGTACTTGCAGCTAATGAAATAAATGACGAAGATACACAAGATTCTAAGAATGAAATAGCTTCAAATAATAGTGTTGAATTAGAAAAAACAACAGCAAAAACTACTAATGAAAAATCAGGAGAGCCTACGGAAGAAACAGTTGCAACTGAAGAAAAAACTTCAAAAACTGTAAGTGCAACAACAAAAAGTGCACAGGAAAATAATAATGATACTACTGATAATGATGAAGGTACAACATCTACTAAAGCTAACGATACTACATCAGATTCAAATAGTAATACTGCTACAGATGATGATAGTGATACTAATGAAGAAGATGAAACAGTTTGGACGGATTTTTCAAAGGCTAAATATACATTAATAAAACAAGGAATATCAGGTGCTGCTATAGAAATTACAGGTGTTACTCCTATAGAAAACAGAAATTATTATTTAACAATAGGTGGTAGCAATGCTAAGCCTAATTTAGACCAAATAAGTTCAAAGGATAGGATTAGGTTAAGATATGATAAAGATTCAAAAAAACTTATTGCAGATAATGACTCAAAAATAACAGAGAATGTTGAATTAAATCAGGATTTATATATAAGTATTATAGAGCAAGATGCACTAGATTACAATGTATTAGTATATGGCAAAAAAATAGAGAGATTTAGTGAACCAAAATATAGTGATGCATTTTTTGCTACATTTGTGTCACATGAGGCAGATCAAATTGTAACTTATTTTACACATGGAAAAGCTAATAATAGAAAGATGCAAATAAAAATTGGAAAAATAACGGATAATTCTATATTACAAAAAATAAAAAATGAAGATGCTACTGGTTTTTCTGATTTATTAAAATATGCTAAATCTAATACAGGAATTTTTAATAAAACATTATCTGCCGATAAAGATACGGATTATGCTATACAATATAATGTTGGTTATGGAGAAAAAACAAATAATGAACTTATAAGCTTAAATGGAGTAGAAGATGGGGCATACTATTATTTGTATGTAAAAACAGATGATGAAAACGGAAAATATATTTCTAATGAAGCTGTAACATTATCAAAAGCAAGTTCTTATAAAATGAATAATAAACCTGATGAATGGTATATGTCATTTTATGGCTCAGACAATTTTAAGTGGTCAGATTTTTCAAATAATCCAGGAAATACTATAGATAATAATACTGTAGATAATACAATAGCAAGTGGAAAAATACCTCAAACAGGTGAAACTGCTTTTGTTGCTACTTTAATGGTATTGGTAATAGCACTTGGAAGTGTTGGTTACATCAATTATAGAAAATATAAAGGTATAAAATAGTATAAAGTAATATTAAAAATTAAGTAAAATAAGAGGTAATGAAAATATATAAAACCTCTTTGAAATAAAAAAATAGAGAATAGTTACCATTTATATGGTAAGATGTTCTCTATTTTTTTATTTAAACATGTAGGATTTACTATGATTTTACAATTTAAAAATTTAATAGTGGAGGTATTGGTAAATTTACGTGTTAAATCTTTAAATTAAAGTTAAGATATGTTGAATTAAAGGAATATTTGTGATATTATACAATACACAGGTAAGAGATGAAAAAGAGAAAGGATGGAAGGTAAATGAAAGTAATTTTGTTACAAGATATAAAAGGAGTTGGCAAAAAAGATCAAATAATAAATGCAGCAGATGGATACGCAAAGAATTTTTTATTGCCTAGAAATTTAGCAGTAGAAGCTAATAAAGGTAATTTATCTAATTTGCAGGCAAAACAAAATTCAATACAATTTAATAAAAATAAGGAAAAAGAAGAAGCACAAGAAATTGCTGAAAAACTTAAGAAAATAGAACTTCAAATAAAAGTTAAAGCTGGAGAAAATGGAAAAATTTTTGGTGGTGTTACTGCAAAAGAAATATCAGAAAACTTAAGAAATCAATATAAATTAGAAGTAGATAAAAAGAAGATTCTATTAGGAGAAACTATAAAGAATATAGGAGTTTATAACATAGATATTAAATTATTTGAAGGTGTTGTTGGAAAAGTTAAAGTGAGAACTATTTCAGAATAGAAGGTCAAAATACAATAAAAATAATATAATAGATAAAAATGAATGTCTACTGTGTTCTAAAAACGAATATAAGGGACAATCCACATAATAAGGAGAGAGGAAAAATGGAACTAGGAAAAGTGCCACCACATGATGTAGAAGCTGAGCAAGCAGTTATAGGAAGTATGCTTACAGATAAGGAAGCCATAATCTCAGCGATAGAAGTGCTAACTGAACAAGATTTTTATAGAGAAGATAATAAAACAATATATAGTGCAATAATGAACTTATATAATAAGTCAGAACCAGTGGATATTATTACTTTGAAGTCAGAACTATCATCAATGGGTAAACTAGATGCAGTTGGTGGCTTGGAATATTTAGCAGAACTTCCAGATAAAGTTCCAACAACGGCAAACGTAGATAAATATATAAAAATTGTTGAAGAAAAATCTATATTAAGAGAACTATTAAGGACAGCAAATGAGATAATAAAATTAGGTTATGATGAAACTCAAGAAGTAGATTCCATAATGGATCAAGCAGAAAAGAAGATTTTTGACACGATACAACAAAGAAACCAAAAAGGTTATGTTTCAATTAAAGAAATATTAGTAGATACATTTACAGAACTGGAACAATTGTATAATCAAAAACAACACATAACAGGTATACCAACAGGTTTTATAGATTTAGATAATAAAACAGCAGGACTTCATAATTCAGATTTAATATTAGTTGCTGCAAGACCAGCTATGGGAAAATCTGCATTCGCACTAAATATAGCAACAAATGCAGCAATAAAAGCTAATACACCAGTTGTAATTTTTAGCTTGGAAATGTCAAAGGAACAAATGACAAGTAGAATTCTTTGTAGTGAAGCAATGGTAGATAGCAATAAAGTAAAAACAGGAAAAATAGATGATGATGAATGGGTTAAGCTTGCTACAGCATCAGGTAGATTATCAGATTCACAAATATTTATAGACGATACCCCGGGTATATCTATAATGGAAATAAGAGCAAAGTGTAGAAAGTTAAAACTAGAAAAAAATATTGGTCTAGTAGTAATAGATTATTTGCAATTGGTACAAGGTACAGGGAAAAGGGGAGCAAGTCGTGAACAGGAAATAGCTGAAATAAGTCGTTCTTTAAAAATACTTGCTAAAGAAATACAAGTGCCTGTAATTGCTTTGTCACAATTATCAAGAGCTCCAGAGCAACGTCCAGACCACAGACCTATGCTTGCAGATCTTCGTGAATCTGGTTCAATAGAACAAGATGCTGACATTGTTATGTTTTTATATAGAGATGATTATTATAACGAAAATAGTGAAAAAAAGGGTGTGGCAGAGGTAATTTTAGCAAAGCACCGTTCAGGTTCAACTGGTACAGTAGAATTAAAATGGCTTGGTGACTTTACTAAGTTTGTAAATATAGAAAAATATAGAGACTAAGAAATAGGACAATTTTGATATTTGTTCAAAAATGAATAATCAAGGTTAGTTCTTCTAAAAAGAAGGAGAAACATGTTACAAGAAAAGGTAGTAAATACAATTAATAAGTATGAATTAATTAAAAGTGGCGATAATATAGTTGTTGGGGTATCTGGTGGACCAGATTCAATGGCTTTATTAAATGTACTAATTAATTTAAAGGAAAAGCTTAGTTTTAATATAGTTGTGGCCCATATCAATCACATGATAAGAGCGGAGGCAGATGATGAAACTAAGTATGTTCAAGATTTTTGTAAAAAGCATGATATTGAATGTTACGTAAAAAGAGAAGATGTATTAGAAATATCAAAAAGTAAGAAAATAGGAACAGAAGAAGCAGGTAGAAAATTAAGATATACTTTTTTTGATGAAATTATGATAAAGACTAATGCAAATAAAGTTGCAACTGCACATACTGCAAATGATAGAGCAGAAACAGTGCTTATGAATATAATGAGAGGAAGCGGTACATCAGGTCTTAAAGGAATAGAAGAAAAAAGAGGAAATAAATTTATAAGACCATTAATTGAATGTACTAGAAGTGAAATTGAAGAATATTGTGAACAAGAAAAGTTAAATCCTAAATATGATAAAACGAATGAAGAAAATATATATACAAGAAATAGAATAAGAAATGAACTTATTCCATATATTCAAAAAGAATTTAATCCAAATATAATTGAAACATTAAATAGATTATCAAAATTGGTGGCAATAGAAAATAAATATTTGGAAGAACAAACTCAAAAGGCATATAAAGAAATTTACTTAGGGAAACAAGAGTTAGACGGTAAAAAAGAAATAATTTTAGATCTAAAGAAATTTAATAATTTAGATTTAGTAATAAAAAATAGAATTGTGTTATATACTATAAATAAAGTTGTAGGAAATGCCCAAAATATAGAAAAAATACATATTGAAGATATTATAAAATTGTGTTCAAATAACATAGGAAATAAATATTTAACGCCACATAAAAATATAAAAGTTTTAGTAAATAAGCAAAAAATATTTTTCAAAAATGTATAAAATGGTATAACAAGTACTTCCGTAATGAAATGCTTGATACAGGCAGATTTGCGAATAAAAAAATTAAAAAAATGCTTGCAAATAGAAAAATTGTATGCTATATTTCATAAATAGAAAAAGGAAATTAAAGTACTTGAAGGAGGAAATTAAATTGAAAAGCGGAATTAAAACATTAGCAATGTGGCTAATTATATTATTAATTTTTATAGTGGTAGTTTCATCAATAGTAAATAATAAGGACAATGAACTTGCATATTCAGAGTTAGTCAGCAAAATAGAGAGTGGAGAAGTTAAAGAAGTTAAAATTTCAGCTGATGGAACTAATGCAGAAATTTTATTAAAAAATGAAAATATAGCTAAAAAAGCAAATATTCCTAGTGTAGACAACTTAATGGAAGTGGCAAATGATTCAATGAAAGCAAATAATATAGTAATATCACAAGAATCTGAATCAATATTTGTTATGCTATTAAGTTTACTTACACCGGTCGGAATACTTATAATATTCTTAATATTCTGGTTCTTCATAATGAGTGGAGGAAATCAACCAGGTGGCAACAAAACAATGACATTTGGCAAGAGTAAAGCAAAAATGATTAATCCACAAGATAAAGCCAAAGTAACATTTAAAGATGTTGCAGGTGTTGATGAAGAAAAAGAAGAATTAGAGGAAATAGTAGAATTTTTAAAGAATCCAAGAAAATTTACAGAAATGGGTGCAAGAATACCTAAAGGAGTTTTATTAGTCGGAAATCCTGGTACAGGTAAAACATTACTTGCAAAAGCAGTTGCAGGAGAAGCAGGAGTACCATTCTTTATTATAAGTGGTTCAGACTTCGTAGAAATGTTCGTTGGTGTTGGTGCATCTAGGGTAAGAGATTTATTTGAAGAAGCAAAGAAAAAAGCACCATGTATAGTATTTATAGATGAGATTGATGCAGTTGGTCGTCAAAGAGGAGCAGGCTTAGGTGGTGGACATGATGAAAGAGAGCAAACATTAAATCAATTATTAGTTGAAATGGATGGTTTCGCAGAAAATGAGGGAGTTATTGTATTAGCAGCTACAAACAGACCAGACATATTAGACAAAGCATTATTAAGACCAGGAAGATTTGATAGACAAATAGTAGTATCTAGTCCAGATGTAAAAGCAAGAGAACAAATATTGGAAGTTCACAGTAGGAAAAAACGTTTAGCAAATGATGTAGACTTACGAGTAATTGCAAAAAACACATCAGGTTTTTCAGGAGCAGACCTAGAAAATGTATTAAATGAAGCAGCACTTTTAGCAGCAAGAAGAAATGTACCAGAAATATCTATGAAAGAAATAGAAGATGCCATGGTAAAAGTTACAATGGGACCTGAAAAGAGAACAAGAGTAAGAAGTGAAAAAGAAAATAAATTAGTAGCATATCATGAAGCAGGTCATGCAGTAGTAAGTAGATTCTTACCAACACAGGATCCAGTACATCAAATATCAATAGTACCAAGAGGTATGGCTGGTGGTTATACAATGTATAGACCAACAGAAGACAAGAACTTCATGTCAAAATCAGAAATGGAAGAAACAATTGTATCACTATTAGGTGGTAGAGTTGCAGAAAAATTGATATTAGATGATATTTCAACAGGGGCAAGCAACGATATAGAAAGAGCAACAAAAATTGCAAGAAACATGGTTACAAAATATGGTATGAGCGATAAAATAGGAACAATAATGTTAGGAACAGGTCAAGAAGAAGTCTTTCTAGGCAGGGATATTGCTCAAGGAAAAGAGTATTCAGAAGAAACAGCTTCAATTATAGATGAAGAAGTTAAGAAAATTATAGACACAGCATTCAACAGAGCAGCACAAATTTTAAGAGATCATGTAGACAAATTACACAGCGTAGCAGGAGTTCTTTTAGAAAAAGAGAAAATTGACGGAGAAGAATTTGATAAAATATTTGAGTAAACTATTAAACTATTAGGGACGGGGTTAAATAGTTTAACAAAAAAGTATTTACATTGTATGCAAAACATTAATATTAATGTTTTGCATACAGGCATATAATTTTACTTTTGTTAAACTATTTAACCCCGTCCCTAATAGTTTAATGCTTTGAAGGAGAGTGAAAATATCAATATGAGTGATAATATTAATGATAATATGAATATTAATAAAATGCCTATAGCGCTAGTTACAGGAGCATCTTCTGGAATAGGAAGAGACATGGCGAGATACTTAAATAAATTAGGATATAATCTTATTATAACTTCAAGAGATAAGGACAAGTTAGAGCAATTAAAAACTGAATTAGAAAATGATAACAAGCAAAGTGAAGAAATTAATAAGAATAGCAAAAAAGATAAAGATAAGAATATGAAAAGAAATATAAAAAATAATACAAAAAGTAATATAAAAAGTAATGCAAATGTTAATACGAGTGCAAATATAGATATAATTTTAGCGGATTTAAGTAAGCAAGAAGAATGTATTAGCTTATACAAACAGGTAAAAGAAAAGTATAAAAATATAGATATATTAATTAATAATGCTGGTTTTGGACTATTTGGTTCATTTCTAGAAACAGATTTACAAACAGAAATGGATATGATTGATGTAAATGTAAAAGCAGTACACATATTAGCAAAACTATTTATGCAAGATATGGTAAGAGCAAATAAAGGCACTATTTTAAATGTTGCCTCTGTTGCAGGCTTTATGCCAGGACCATTAATGGCAACTTACTATTGTACTAAAAATTATGTATTTAGACTATCTGAAGCATTAAGAGAAGAACTTAAAAAGAAGAACTCAAATGTAAAAATATCTGTACTATGTCCAGGACCTGTAGCTACTAATTTTAATAAAGTAGCAAAGGTAAAGTTTAACTTAAAAGAGGCATCTAGTGAATATGTTGCAAAATATGCAATAGACAAGCTATTAAAACATAAATTTTTAATAATACCAGGCTTATCTGTAAAGATGGTTAGATTTTTTAGTAAAATAACACCAGATAATATTTTAGCTAAAGTTTGTTATCACATGCAAGAGAAAAAAGGTTAAAAGTAAAATTTAGGCGAAAATTATTTAACGAAAATTTGGGGACGGAGGAAAAAATGAGAAATTTTTCCTCCGTCCCCAAATTTCATATTTCCGTAGAATTTATAATAATATATTACAAAATATTACAAAAAAGATTATAAATTGAAAAATAAAATAAAAAATGAGTACCCGTAAAAATTAAAGATACTAACTAATAGATATACCTAAAATAGCCATTTACAATTTATGCAGAAGAATATAAAATTCTAGTAATTATAACAAAAGTCTAAAGAAGAAGGGGTATGAGAAAAATGAAAAATAGAGAAGAGACAAAAATGGAAAATGAGGGAATAAAAAGAAGAACTAATGTTAAAGCAGTAATTGTTAAATTAGTTGCATTAATATTGGTAGTTGCTTTATTAGTAGTTGCAATGCAAATAGTTGTATTTTCTAGAAGAACAACACAGCAGACAGAACAAGCAGAAGTACAAGCATTAGCTGAAAAAGAAGATTTTATAAAATCAATTCAGAAGGTAACAACAGATAATGAATATATGGTAATAAAAACAGATGCAAATGGAGTAAAGGTACCAGTACCAAGGGGATACGTAGGAAGTGATGTACCAGGAGAAAATACAGTTGCTGGCGGGTATGTAATATATGAAGGTGAAACGCCAGTTAATAGTTCGAATGCATTACAAGCACAAAAAGAGAGAAATCAATTTGTATGGGTACCAGTACCAGATATAAGCAAGGTGTATGGAATGGACGCTAATGGAAAAATGTGGGGAAAAACATATCGTTTTACAACTGAAACTGGTGAAAATATAGACTCTATGACCGGAACAAAGCCAAGTTCTTGGTCTTTAGATAGTAATGGTTTATTTATAAATTCTGGTGTTAAAGAACCAGATATATTAAAAACATTTGATGTACCAAAAAACTTTAAATTATATGGATTACATAAAGAAAGTACAGAAGAATTTTTAATGGATATAGAAAAAGAATTTGAAACAAGTCTAATATGTATAGCTAAATATGGAGGATTTTATATAGGAAGATATGAAACAGGAGGATTAAGTGCACAAGCTGTAGTAAGAAAATTTGATAAAGATATTGGAAATCAAACTTGGTATACGATGTATGAGAAATGCAAAAAAATAAGAGGAGCAAATATGAATGTAGTAACTGGCATGATATTTGGAAGTCAATATGATAGAACATTAATGTGGATAATAGAAAGTGGAAACAAAACTAAAAAACAAGTAATAGAAGATAGTGAAGATTGGGCAAATGCGATAAATGTGGAATTAAAATATGACGAAGATGGTGACGGAACTGCAGAAAAAACAAAGAAAGCAAATTATGGTGCAATAATTCCAGCAGGTTCATGTGAGAAAACAAAAGCAAATAATATATATGATTTAGTAGGAAATGTATATGATTGGACATTACAAGGTAGTAGTGCTGAAAAAAGTAGAATAATACGAGGAGGTAGCTATTATATTAAGAGTACTGCTTCAACAGCAACGTCTTTTCTTGTTGGAGATTTGGATAAGACTAATATTAATGGAGGTTGTAGAGCGGTTCTATATATTAAGTAAAGCTAAAAAATTATATATGTATATATAACTTTTGGAGGTATAATATGAAAGATATTGATAAAAAACTAATTAAGATGGAGAAAAGCAAAAGGACAGACAAGAAAAGAGTTATAAATAAAAAGCTGGTTACAAGTACAGGAATAGGGTTAATAGTAGTAATATTATTAGGAATATTACTATTTAATGCTATGTTTAATAATACGCAACAAATGAGTAATAAATATAATCCAGAACTAGCAGTTGCGATGGAATATCCAAGGGTTACAGCTGGAGAAGAAAATGTTCCAAACACAAATTATGTCAAATTCGATGCATTCTTTTTAAAAGACTTAGATGGTGATGGTTATGCAGATAAAATAAGAGGAACATGTTTGGGATTATCAGATACAGATACTTTATATTTAAATCTAAATGTTCTAACTAATGGTACTTTAGAAAATGGACATATAGAAATACAAGGAAAAAATATAAATTTTAAAACAGCAATAGTGGAAGATGATGTAATACTTGGAGATTATATATCAGAGAATACAACAGAAATTAATTTAAAAAATGTAAAAAGAGGAACTCAAAAGCTAATATATGGAACTATTAAAGCTCCAAGTTTAGACAATGATACCAAAAAATATAGTAGTAAAATAAACAAAGTAATATTAACAGGAACACATAGAGCAGATAATGGACAAACTACAGCAATTAGAAAGGAAATAAATTTTACAGTAGATTGGCATGCAAGCGTATCATGTAACATTTACAATTCTAAAGAAGCACAAGATGTAAGCAAAGCAGTAGATAGAGAAAATGGAAGTGTAAACTTGTCATTCTATATAGGAACAAAGGAAGAAAAAAATGAGGCAATTCTTAAATCTTCATATTTAAGTGGAACTATACCACCACTTAATGGATATATGCCAATAAAGGTAGAAATAACAGGAGCAGACATAACATCTACATATGATTATAATACAGGAAATTTTGAAATAACAAAATTGTCTGAAATAAATTCAAATAAGGTAGTAACGAAAGCTGTACCAAGAGATAATACATATGATTTTAATGTAATGTATCCAATACAAGCTTATGATGAATTAGGTTCAGATACAATAAGTATACAAATTCCAGTTCAAGCATATTATGAAGGGTATAATAATGAAAATAAAGAATTTGAAAATCCTATAAAATCAAATATTGCTACAGAAACATTGTGCTTCTTGTGGAGAAAAGGTGCTTTTGGAGGAATAGCAAGATTTGATGTAACAGTTGGAACGTATAGAAAATTTGACAAGCAGTATGTAGTATCAAAAAGAGAGCCACTAAAATTATATAATAAAACAGAAGAGCAAACATATGATACTTATAAAGTTGATTGGTATGCAAGTATTGGTTCAGATGGAAATGGATATTCTATACGTATGAAGGAACAACCACAGGAGAAAGATGAAGATAGATTATTAAATAGCGAAAATCAATGGTATGATATGTCTGCATTCACAAAAAATATTGGAATATATTTTAGCGGAGCAAGCTTAACCTTAGGGGATAATGGAGAAATAAGAGTATATAATGCAGATAATGAACAATTATTACATACATTTACAAAAGATGATTGGGGAAAATATAATGATTCAACACCATTTATGTATGGAACACCAGTTACACACATAAAAGTAGAAACAAGTAGTGCAAATAGAAATACTGAATTAATAGTGCATAACATAAAAGAAATTAATGATGCAGAAGTAGTATCAAAATTTGGAAAGACAGAATTTGATAAATTACAATATATATATTCATATTTGGATGGAGATGTAAAAGCACAAAATGGGAACCAATATACAGATATAAATATGGATGAAAATTTTGCTTTATATGAGGCACCAATTTCTGTAGCAACAATAGATATAACAAAAGATATATTTGGAACTCAAAAAGAAGAAGAAGATGTTAATATAACAATTAAAGCAGATGCATCTGGATATAATATGGAAAAGTGGAAAAATGGCAAATTTTTGGTAGAGTTACCAAAAGAAGTATTAGACATAAAAATTAATAGCATTATATCTTCAGATAAAAGTGTTAATATTTTAGCACACGAAATATATGAACAACAAGGACAGAAATTCATACAAATAGAAACAGAAAATGAAACTCCTACTAACTATGATTTAGTAATAAATTGCAATCTAACAGCTGATCCAAGAATTACAACACAAACAAAGCCATTAAAATTATATGCAATAAATGAAAATAATGAAAATTATAAAAATGCAATTAACGATACATATGATATAGATGGAGATTTAAACATAGTAGAAAAAATAAATTATGCAGAAGATGATATGTATTTCATATCACCAAGCTCATTGATAACAGATCAACAAGCTACGAATTATAATAATAATGGAGATATAGTAGTAGCACCGCAAGTAGCAATGATAGACAAAAAAGAAGCTCATACTGCGACTATAAAAGTAAATATTAAAAATGATTATGGTAGTACAGTAAGTGAAGTAAAGATTGTAGGAAAAATACCAACTAAAGGAAATACATATGTAATAGATGGAGAAAGTTTAGGCTCAACATACAATACAACAATGCAAGGTGCAATGACAATCCCAGAAGAACTAAAACAATATGTAACAGTATATTATTCTGATAAAGAAGATGCAACAGCGGACTTAGAAGATGAATATTGTAATTGGACACAAACTCCTGATTTTACAAAAGTAAAATCATACTTAATAGATTTTGGAAACTATAAATTAAGTGTAGGTGAAGAAAGAAGTTTCAGTTATAATATAGAGATACCTACAGGAGTAAAATATAATGATATATCATATAGTACGCACGCAGTATATTTCTGTTTAGATACAACTGGAGGAAAGTTCAAAACTGAAACAGAAACAAGTAAATTGGGATTTAGTATAGAGAGAAAATATAATCTTGTTTTAAAGAAATTAAGACAAGGAATGCAAACCGCAGTACAAGGTGCAGTATTCACAGTAAAAGAAGAAAATACTAATGATAGTAAGATAGGAACAACAAATGGACAAGGAACATTTACAATAAAAGATTTATATGTAGATAGAACATATATACTAGAAGAAGTTCGTACACCAAATTCTTTTGAAAAAAATACAGTAGAATACAAGTTTAAAGTTAAAGTATCTGAAAGTACTGATGAATTAGTACTAGAGCCTATATCAGGTCAAGGAACTATAAAGACTGCAAATATAGTACAAGCAAGAGAAGAAAATAAAGGTGCATTAAATATCGATGTAGAAAATATACCAAAATATCAAATAGTATTAACAAAGAAAGAAAAAAATTCAGCAAATACAATACCAGGAGCAACATATAACATAAAAGGTGGAAATCTAGGAAGTGAAGGAATAACAATAGCTACAGATGGTAAAGGAAAATTAACAGTATTAGACTTATCAAGAGAAGTAGAATATACTATAACTGAAATTTCTGCTGAAGGTTATTATGTAGATGAAACACCTAGAAAATTTAAATTAACAAATAACGGTGGAACGCTTCAATTTAAAACATTATCAGGAACATTTACAAATACAAATGTAGTAATAGGAACAGGAGTATCGGGTACAGAAGCACTAGATAAAGTAGAGTTAGAACTACAAGATGAAAAAATACCAACATACTCTGTAACATTAAAGAAATATGCTAAAGATAAAGATACTACTTTAAATGGAGCACAATTTAAAATTGAAGGAGAAGGAATAAAGGCAGGAGGAGAGATACTTACAACAAGTGATGCAGGAACTATAACTATAAATGGGTTATATGAATATATTGCAAGCAAACCAAAGATAACAGGAATATATACTGTAACTGAAATAACTCCGCCTCAAGGGTATAGCTTAAATACGACACCTTTAAAATTTAAAGCACAAAAAAATGGTCAAAATTTAGAATTGAAAGTAATAAGTGGAAGCGAATTTATAAGGTCAGTAGGCTCAGATGGAGCAAAGAAGCAAGATATTACAGTGACAGGCTCAAGTATACAAATAGGATTGCAAGATGAACCACTATTTAAAATAACGAAAGTAGAAAAAGGAACAAAAACACCTATACCAAATACTAAATTTAGGTTAATTGAATTAAACGAAAGATATGTAGAACAAGGACCTGCAAGAGATATTAATGGAGAAGAAGTCGGTGAATTAGAAACAATAAATGGAAAGACAATAAGAGTAGTAACAACAGATGAAGAAGGTGTAATTTCTTATGGATTAAGAAGCGGTTTATATAAAGCAGTAGAAGTTCAACCAGCAGATGGATATATACTTTCAGATAATGAACAAAGTAGAACATACTATTTTGGTATAGATGTAAGTAAAGCACAAGAAACAAAACAAGGAGTATCTTGGGCAAATGAGGTAGCTAGTGGCAATTGGAACAAAGTTGAATCTGCTAAAAAGACTCAAGACGAAGGAATTATAACAGTAGGATATTTTTCAGGTAAATTAGACTTAAATGGAGATGGAGTAGCAGATTTAACAGGTAAAAATAATGACTACAATGGATTTATAGCAAAATATAATGGAGATGGAAGTTTACAGTTTGCAAAGAAAGTTTCATGTGATGAAAATACAAAGATTAAAGATATAATTGTAACACAAGATAGAGAATATATAGTAGTTGGTTATTTTAATTATGGTAGTTTAAAAGTAGATGAACAGCAAACAGGTTTAACAAATACTACATTATTTGAAAAAGGTTTTGTTATGAAATTTACAGCCGATGGAACTTATTCTTGGAGTAAAGAAATTGCAGAAGCAAACAAAAATGTTAAAGCTGTTAGCGTAGTGGAAAATGGAAATAAAAATATAATAGTTGGTGCAAATACTGATGGAAATGCAAAAATAGTAGAATATAATCAATCAGGAAACGAACAGAATAGAGCAGAAATACAAGATACAGTAGATATAGAAGATATGACTACTAATTTAACGAATACTAGTATAATAGTAATAAGTTCAGGAAAGGAAGCAACAGAAACATCTACAACAGGAAGAATAGATACATATCAAAATGGTGCAATTACATCAAATGCAACAGTAGATTTTAATCCATCAGCAATTACAAAGTTAAATACAGGAAGATATATTATAGTAGGAAACTATTTAAATAGATCTCAAGAAGTAGAATCTAGTGGAGATTATGATAGTATTATTTTACAATATGATGGAAACTCTGCATTAAGTAATGCAAAGTTTATTAAAGGAAATCTAGATGATATAGTTACATCAGTAGAAGCGACAAAAGATGGAGGCTTCTTAGTCGGTGCTTATACTCATAGTAGTACAGTAGATTTTAATAATGATGGAAATAATGAGATACAAGGCAAAGTAGGAAATACAGAGGCTTTAGTATTAAAGTATGATAATTCAGGAAATTATAGTTCATATAAACAAATTTCTGGTTCAGAAATGCAACAAGTAACAGATGTAGTAGAAAGAAAAGAAAATGAATTTGTAGCGGTAGGTTATTTTAACAGCCAAACAGTATCAGCAAATAAACCAAATTCATACGAAATAAATTTGAACCGATTAAAATATACAGATGGATTTATATTAAACTATGGTGAAATAGTAACAGCACCAGAAATACCACAAAAGACAAATATTGAGGTAGAAAATGAATTAAAGAAATATGTTATTACTACAGAAGTAAAATTACTACAGGGTCAAAGCGAAAAAGGAGGAAGTATAACAGGGGATTCAGCAGGAGTTATTGAAACGGTACAACATGGCAAAAATAGTACATCAACAATTCAAATACAACCAAATTCAGGGTATAAAATTTTAAGTATAACAATAAATGACGAAGAGTATCCATTTACAGTAGAACAAAGTGGCACTGGATTAACATTACCAAATTTTACAAATATGACGAGTAACAAGCACATAGTAGTAACATTTAGTAATACAGTATCTAGTATAATAGTGCATCACTATTTAGATGGAACGCAAACTAATCCTCAACCTACAAAAGTATCAGATGATGAGACAAAAACAGGAAATATAGGAGAATATTACACAACAGCTCCACATACAGAATTAGAAAGATATGATTTGAAGAGAAAAGCAGATAATCAATATGACTTACCAACAAATAAGAGTGGTACATATACACAAAATGTTCAAGAGGTTACATATTTATATGTAGAGAGAAAAGTGCCATTAACAGTACATCATTACTTAGAAGGAACACAAACACCAGTAACATTAGCAAATGGAAGTAGGGCTCAAGACGTAATAACGCAAGAAAATATAGGAACAGCATATACAACACAAGCATTAAAACCATATGATGATGGAACAGAGACAGATAGAAGCAAAAAGCTAGCTGAAAAATATGAACTATGCAGAACACCAACCAATGCACAAGGACAATATCAATATCCTGGTGTAGAAGTAACATACGAATATAGAATAAAGTCATATAATGTAATAACAAAAGTAAAAACACATACAGAATTAGATAAATATGATAATGGAGTACAAGTAAAAGGCGGAAAAATATTAGGAGAAGGACAAACTCCATATGAAAAAGTATTGCATGGAGAAAGTAATGAATTACCAATAACAGCAACACCGGATTCAAAATACAGAATAAAAGGAATAACATTAAATGATAGACCATTGGTAGAAGGAACGGATTATACAGTAAATATTGCAGACGGAAGTATAACATTAAAAACAATAAAGAACATAACACAAGATCAAATAATAGTAGTAGAATTTGAAAAAGAGAAAACAGATATATTAGTTACAAAAGAGTGGAATCACGAAAATAATGTGTATGAGAAACCTACGAAAGCAGAAGTAAAATTAATTGATGTAAATCATCCAGAAAGAATATTAGGAACGGTAGAATTATCAGCAGCAAATGGCTACACACATACATTTACAGGACTAGAAAAATATTATAATAATGATGAAGAAATAATATATACAGTAATAGAAGAAGAAACAGATGGGGAAAATCCAATATATTATGAGCCAGTAATTACAACAGGGGAAGGTTCAATAAAAGTAGTAAATACATTTATAGGACCAGTTATTTCACAAAATAAAACATATGAAATAATAGCAAAAGATGGTTCAAAAGTGACAACAAGAGATTATGTAATGGAACAAGAAAAAATAAGGTACACAATAACAGTAACAAATGAAGGACAAATAGAAAGAGATGTAGCAATAAAAGATGAAATACCAGCAGGAACAACATTTGTAGAAGGCTCAATAAAAATAAATGGAAATGAAAGCTATGAATTAAAAGATGGTAGCCTAGCAAGCGAAAAAACACAAGCAAATTTAAGAGATGGAATAACAGTAACAGTACCACCTAGAGCTCAAAAAGAAAATGGTCAAATAGTATTAAGCTTTGAAGTAATAGCTAATAAAATAGCAGAAGGTGCAGGTTATGCAAAAGATATATACAATACTGCAGTAGTTGAAGATGGTTCAATAGACAAAACAGAGCAAGAAAAAGAAGCTTCATCAGATAAAGTTACAGAAAAGAAACCACATATAACAATATCAAAGGCATCAGCAGAAGGAGAAAAAGTATCATATGCAAAACCAGGAAGAATAGCAATAGGAGACGAAATAATATATACAATAACAGTAAGAAATGATGGAGAAGCTCCAGGAACGGTAAATATTAAAGACAAAATTCCTACAGCAACAGTGTATAAAGATGAAAGCTTAAGCGTAACAGGACAATTAGAAACAGAGCAAGAATATACAATAGATCAATTAACCGGAGAGGGAATAGAAGTTACTGTACCAGAAAAAGAGGGAGAAGTAGTAGTTCAATTTTCTGTAATAGTAACAGGAATGAAAACAGTAGAAGTAGAAGGAACAGAAGGACCTGAAGAACAAGAAGTAGAATTAGATAACGAAGAATTAATAGTAAATAGTGCAACAGTAGAGAAGAACTTAGAAAATCCAAATATAGAAAAGGAAACAGAAACAACAAATGAAGTAGAAAATGTATATGTAAAACCAATAATTTCAGAAAACAAAACATTAACAACACAATATGGATTTGGATATGTTGTAGAAGATGAAATAATAACATATGCAGTAGTAGTATATAATGCAGGAGGATTAGCAAAAGACGTAAAAATACAAGATATAATACCAGATGGAACAACGTTTATACCTGAAAGTATAAGAGTAAATGGAAATACTATGTATAGAGAAGAAGATTACTCTACAAAAACAGCAGAAAACTTAGAAGAAGGAATAATAGTATATGTTCCAGAAAAAGAAAATGGAATAGATGGACAAACTATATTAAGCTTTAAAGTATCAGTAAATAAATTACCAGATGGAATACTTATGAAACAAATAAGAAACACAGCAATAGTAGATGATAGGCAAACAAATGAAAAACAAACAATGGTAAATAAAACAGATATAGAATTTAAGAAAACAAGTAATCCAGAAACAGGCTCAATAGTAAGAAAGGGAGACGAAATAACATATACAATAGAGGCAGAAAACAAAGGAACAGCAGCACAAGACATAGTTATAAGAGATGATATACCAGAAGGAACAGAATTTGTAGAAGACAGTTTAACGATTACAAGAACAATAGGAGAAAATTACTTTAAATATGGAAAAGCAGACTTAGAAAGAGGAATAGAGATAAATCTATTTGATGGAGAAAAATTAACATTAGAATTTAAAGTAAAGGTAAAAAATATAAAAGATGGAGACAAAATAAAGAATGTAGCTGTAATAAATGGTATACCATCGAATGAAACAGAGCATACATATTCAGAAGCAGTAATATCAGGAGAAAAAATAGCAGAAACAACAAATAAAAAAGCATATGTAATACAAGGAGAACAAATAACATATACAATTAAATTAAAGAACGAAGGAACAACAGCAGGATATGCTATAGTAAAAGACACAATACCAGCGAGAACTACATTTGTAGAAGGCTCTATAAAAGTAAATGGAGAATCTAGTTACGAAATAGGAAGTAAATTAAATCATGAAGGAAAGGAATTAGAACCAAAAACAGAGATAGACTTGAGTCAAAAAACTCCAGAATATCTAGAAGAAGGAATAAAAGTATATGTTCCAGAAAAGACATACAATGCAGAAACAAGTAGATGGGAAAATGGAGAGGTAACAGTAAGCTTTGATGTAACAGTAAATGAAGAAACAGAAGGAGATGTAAGAAATAAAGCAGTAATAGACAAAGATCCAACAAATCCAGATGACCCAGATTTAGACGATCCAGATAATCCAAAAGAGCCAGAAGAGCCAACAAATGAGGTAGTAATACCAGTAGTAACATATGAAAAAGAATCAGCAATAATAGAAAGAAGAAAACCAGAACTAGCTTTAGAAGAAAACGAAGCAAGTGTAGGAGACAAAATAAAATACACAATTAGAATAAGCAATACAGGAAGTATAGACGTAGAAAATATAGAAGTAAAAGATAATATACCAGATGGTGTAGAAATAATAAACATAGAAAATGAAGGACACTTAGAAGATGGTATAATAACATGGCAGATAGCACAAGTACAAGCAAATTCAGAAAAGACAGTAAGCTTCACAGTAAAAGTAAAATATACAAGAGATGAATACACAATAGCCAATATAGCTACAGTAGATGGAAAGGAAACAAACGAAACAGAAAATCCATATAAAAAGCCTGATCCACAAATAGAAAGCCAAGTTGATAAAACTGGAACAGAAAAAATAACAACAAAAGATTCAAAAGTATATTATGAAATAAGATATAATGCACAAGTAGATGAATTTGTAGGAAAAGCAAGAATAACAATAGTAGATACTTTACCATACCCAATAGACACAGAAGATGAAAACTTAATATTAGACGAAGGAGAATATGAAGAAGTAGAAGATTTAGAAACAGGAGAAACAAAATACACAGTAACATGGGTACAAGAAATAGATCCAATAGATACATTTGAAGCAGGAGAAGCAAAAGAAATATCAATAACAAAAGTATTAGGAGTAAACTTCATATATGGAAGTCTAAACGATAATACAGGAAGTATGGAAAACAAAGTAGATGCAAAAATAGAATTATTAGAACCAATAACAAAAGAAGATCCAGATGAGCCAGATGAGCCAACAGAATATGAGAAAGTAAAAGAAGACAATAAAGAAGATACGCATGATACTTCAATAGAAATACCGGCAAAAGTAGTAGTACATCACTACATCTATGATGAAGAATTACAAGAAGAAACAGACGTAAGCATAGCACCAGATGTAACAATGGATGGATTTGTAGGAAGAGAGTATACTACAACACCATCAGAAGAGGTACCAGCAAACTACACATGTAAAAATGCAAAGCCAGATAAATACGAAGGAAAATTTACCGAAGAAGACATAGAAGTAACATACTACTATAGTTTAACAACACCAGAAGTAACAAACGAAGTAGAAAAAACAGCAACAGTGGTACAAACTGACCCAGATGGGTCAATTGGGGACAGTCCCCAATTGAGAAGAGAAGACGGAATAGTAACATACACAATAAGATACAAAGCAACAATAAAAGACTACATAGGAAAAGCAGTAATAGAGATAGTAGATACATTACCATATGCAATAGACACAACTAAAGCGGAGGTAGACTTAGATGGTGGAGAGTATAACGCAGAGAATAATACAATTACATGGCTAGAGACAATAGAGGGAATAGATACGTATGCTAATAAAGATGTGCAACAAGAAAATGAAGAAGAAAGTAGTCAAGGACAACAAGGAACTAGCGAAGAACAAGGCGAGGGTTCTGTAGGACAAGGAACTGATGAAGAACAAGAAAAAATACAAGGACAATATGAAAACGGAACATATACAATAGAAATAGTAAAAGAAATTAAAGTAGTATATGTAGACCAAGATGTAACAAAAGATATAGTAAATGAAGTAACAGGAAAAACGAATTTATATTATCCAGAAAATCATCCAGGAAAGGATCCAGAAGATGAGTTAGTAACGGAAGAAGCAACAGATGACGAAGTGGTAAAACAAAAATACAAGGCAAATTTAAGAGTAGAGAAGATATGGCAAGATAATGATAATTTAAAACAACATCGTCCAGAAAGTGTAATGATAACAATAAAAGAAAAAAATAGTGAAGAAATAGTATTTGAAAATATGGAAGGACTAGATGAAGAAGTAAAAGAAGTTCTAATAGAAATACTAAGTGAAGAAGGAAAGACAGTAGAGCTTAGCGAAGAAAACAACTGGTTATATGAAGTAACAGATTTACCAAAATATGATGAAACAGGAAGGAAATTAGAATATGTAGTAACTGAAAGTGAAGTAAACGAAAATGACTTAGAATACTATGAGGAGCCAGAGATAGTAAACTTAGAAGATCAAACAGATGAAGCGACAAACTATGTGGTAAGAGTAAAGAATGCATACAAACTATTTGAAACAGATTTAAATACAGAGTTAACAAAAGATGGACCAGAGCAAATACATGCATCTAGAGAAATATTAAATTATAAGATTCACTTTACAGCAGAAATAACAGATTATATAGGCGAATCAAAAGTAATATTAGTAGATACATTGCCATATGAAATAGACGAAGAAAAACCATATGACTTAGCTGGAGGAACATATGATAGACTAGAAAAAACAATAACATGGGAAGATGACTTAGGACATATTAATGTAGGAAAAGAAGGAACATATTTAGTAGATATAACAAAAGAAATATCATTAGTATATAAAGATTTAGATGCAACACAAGAAGAGATGATAAATGAAGTAAAAGGACGAATAGAGTTATATGAAACAGAACAAAAAGACGAAAAAGAAACAACATATGAAACCGACATTAATATAAATGGAAAAGTAATAGTAAGATATGTAGATATAGACTCTAAGGAAGATATAACATATAAAGAAATAGACGAAAATGGACAAGAACAAGTAAAATTATATAATTATGAAATAGAAGAAAAAGTCGGAACAGATTATGAAACAGAGCAAAAAGAGATAGAAAACTACATATTTGTAGAACATACGGGCAATATACAAGGAAAAGTAACAGAAGAAGAGCAAGAAGTAATATACTATTATACAAGAGTACCAGCAAAAGTAATTGTAAAATATCAAGATGAAGAAGGAAATCCTTTAGATGAAGATGAAACAATATTAGGACAAATATGGGACCCATACACAACAGAAGAAAAAGAATTTGAAGACTACATATTAGAGGAAGTAAAAGGCAATAAAGAAGGAACAATGGAAGAAACGGAGCAAGAAGTAGTATATGTATATAGAAGAATACCAGCAAAAGTAGTAGTAAGATATCTAGAAAAAGATACAGAAGAAGTGCTAGCAGAAGAGCTTATAATAGAAGGATTATCAGGATACAACTATGAAACAGAAAGGAAACCAATTGAGAATTATAGGTCAGCAGAGCCAGAACCAGAAAATGCAACTGGAAAAATGAAAGTAGAAAAAGACTTAAGTAAGAAACCAACAGAACCAGGATACATAGTAAATGACACAATAATAGTAACTTACTATTATGAAAAAATACCAAGTGGAACAGTAAAAGTAAAACATGTAGATATAGACACAAGAGAGGATATAACATATACAGAAGAACATGCAGATGGAACAATAGAAGAAAAGACATATGGATATGATATAGAAGGATATGTAGGAGACAAATATGAGACAAAGCCAGAAGACATACCATATTACAATTTAGTAAAAGTACCAGAAAATGCAGAAGGAGAGTTAACAGAGGAAGAAGATACAGTAATATACTACTATGAAAAGAAACCATTTAACTTTAGTGTAGAAAAAGTATTCAGAAGTGTAATATTAAATGGAGAAGTAAAAGACATAATAAATAATAAGTCTATGAAAGTAGAATTAGTATCAGCAACTATTCCAACTGCAAAATTACAAGTAACATATAAAATTATAGTAAAGAATACAGGAGAAATAGATGGAAAAGCAAAAGTAGTAGAAATGTTACCAGAAGGATATAGACTAGTAAATATAGCAGATTACTGGAATCAAATATCAGATGTAAGCTTAGAAGCAGTGGTAGAACTAAAAGCAGGAGAAGAAAAAGAATTAGAAGTAACAACAGAATGGATAAATGGAGAATCAAACTTTGGAATATTTGAAAATACAGTAAAAGTAGTAGATGTAGAAAATCCAGCAAACTTTGCAGAAACAAGTGAAGAAGACAACACTGCGACAGCAGAATTAATAACAAGTATCAAAACAGGTATAGAAGTAAATATAATCTCAATACTTACTATAATAAGTTTAACAATTTTATTAATAATATTAATATATGTATATAAAAGAGAAAAAAAGATGAAATTTTATAATAAAAACTGGTAATTATAAC